>CANUDF010000050.1 GCA_947857085.1 Candidatus Gastranaerophilales bacterium
TCATCTTTACATTTCGTTACATTTGTCGCTTTGTTAAATATTGTTTACATTGTTTTATTATAAGTCGGTTTTTTTGATGTATAGATTGTTATAAGCAATATCAATATAATATTAAAAATTTAACGTTTAACGAAAATTTTTGTTATATAATCAATTTATGAACAGAAAAAAATTTATTGAAGCAAAACGTATAGTAATAAAGCTTGGTACAAACATTTTAAGAAATATTGACGGAAATGTTTCTATGCCGAGAATTTTTTCATTCATCGAAGACATTTCAGCACTTGTAAAATCAGGAAAAGAAGTAATTGTAATAACTTCAGGAGCTGTAGGCTTAGGGAAAAAACGAATGGGACTTGAAAGTACCGAGGGAACAGCATTAAAACAAGCCTGCGCTGCGATAGGACAGGGTAAATTAATGTCTATATACGAAAACGGTTTTGACACATATGGACTTATTGCAGCCCAAATACTTTTGACAGAAGATGATTTTTCGATAAGAACAAGATACTTAAGCTTAAGAACTACACTTAATAAACTTCTTGAACTAGGCGTCATTCCCGTTATAAACCAGAATGATACTGTTTCAACAATAGAAATTGCACCGCGTTTTGAAAACATGCAGGTTTGTTTTTCTGATAACGATAAACTTTCTGCTCTTGTTGCAAGCGAGCTTGACGCTGATTTGCTTGTAATTTTATCAGACATTGACGGATTGTTTGACGCAAATCCTAAGGAAAATCCGCAAGCAAAACTTATAACAGAAGTTGATGAAGTTACTGACGATATTATCGCACTTGCATCAGGTGTTTCAGATGGCGGCAGGGGCGGAATGGAAACAAAATTAAAAGCCGCAAGGATGGTTACACGTTTTGGCGGCAAAATGCTAATTGCAAACGGCACTGTTCCATTCATAATAAGAAAAATTTTTGCAGGAGAAGATTACGGTACAATGTTCTTACCGCAAAGTGAAAATATGCCTGATAAAAAACGCTGGATTGGTTATGCAACTAATATAATCGGCAAAATAGTTGTTAATAACGGCGCTAAAAAGGCATTAATTGAAAAAGAAAAAAGCCTGCTTCCTATAGGCATACTTGAAGTAATAAATGAATTTAACAAAGGTGATGTAATTTCAATTCTCGATGAAAATAAAAAAGAATTTGCACGCGGAATTGTTAATTACAGCTCAACTTCCTGCCAGAAGCTTATCGGCCACCATTCCGACAATATATTACAAATCTTAGGCTTCAAAAATTATGATGCTATTATTACCCGAGATAATATTACAATATTATAGGAGAGTATATGGACTTTGAAAATATAGCAAAATCTGCAAAATCAGCCGCACTGGAAATCGCTGATATCCCTGCGGAACTAAAAAATCAAGCACTTTTTGAAATTGCAAAGGAACTTGAAAATAATAAACAAGAAATTTTTGAAGCAAATAAAAAAGATTTAGAGGCTGCTGAAAAACTTGTTGAACTCGGTGAACTTTCACAATCAACATTTAACAGGCTAAAACTCGATGAAAATAAAATGCGTGATATGATACAGGGTATTCGAGACATTGCAAAACTTGAAGATCCTGTTAACAAAAAACTTCTTGTGCGAGAACTTGATACTGATTTAACATTATATAAAGTGAGCTGCCCGATAGGAGTTCTCGGAATAATATTCGAAGCACGGCCTGATGTAATCTCACAGATTTCGTCGCTTGCAATAAAATCCTCAAATGCAGTTATATTGAAAGGCGGAAAAGAATCCGTTAACACTAATAAAACTATCTTATCCATAATAAACAGTACACTTGATAAAATAGAAGGATTTCCGAAGAATGTTTTGCAACAGGTATTTTCACGTGATGACGTGGCAGAAATGCTTAAATGCGACAAGTATATAAATTTGATTATCCCCCGCGGCGGAAACAGTCTTGTAAAATTCATAAAAGAAAATACAAAAATTCCTGTTTTAGGCCATGCTGACGGAATATGCCACATATTTGTTGATGAAACAGCTGATCTCAATATGGCAGTAAAAATTATTATTGATGCAAAAACACAGTATCCAAGCGCATGCAATGCCGTTGAAACAATGCTTATCCACGAAAACTTTCCTGATAAAGACAAATTGCTGGCAGCTTTGCAATTATCAGAAATAAAACTTATTGATAATCCTGATACATGGGCATTTGAACATGGCGACACAACCCTTGCATTTAAAACAGTTTCAGGATTAGATGAAGCAATAGAACATATTAATAATTACGGCTCTGGTCATACGGACAGCATAATTACAAAAAGCATTGAAAATGCTGAAAAGTTTATGAACAAAGTTGACTCTGCCGGAGTTTATTTTAATGCATCAACACGGTTTGCGGACGGCTTCAGATACGGTTTCGGTGCAGAAGTCGGAATTTCCACAAACAAAACCCACGCACGCGGTCCTGTAGGACTTGAGGGGCTTACAATTTATAAATATAAATTAATTGGTAATGGCCATATTGTTAAAGATTATGTTGAGGGAACAAAACAGTTTCATCATAAGGATTTAATATAGGAGATTTTATGAAAATAGGTGTTGTTGGTTTAGGTCTTATAGGCGGCTCTATATGCAAAACGCTTTCGGCATTAGGATATGAAATTGCTGCTGTGTCAAATTCAATGCAGGGTATTTTGCCCAATATCACGGCTGATTACAATACACTAAAAGACTGCGATGTTGTTTTTGTCTGCACGCAGATGAACCGCGCCATTGAAGTTCTTGATACACTTGAACATGTTGTGTCTCCGAATACAATAGTAACCGATGTTTGCAGTTTAAAAACATTTGTATGCCAGAAAGAACGACCTTATATATTTATTCCGTCACACCCTATGGCAGGAACAGAGCACAAGGGGTTTGAAAATTCTTTTGACGGACTGTTTAAAGGCGCTAAATGGGTTATAACACCATGTTTTATAGTTCCGAAAGAAGCTCGAAATACATTAGAAAACATTATAAAAGAAATGGGTGCGGAACCAGTTATTACAACTCCTAAAGAACATGACGAAGCAGTGGCACTGATTTCCCACATGCCAATGGTGGTTTCCCAAGCATTATTTTTAGCCGCAAGCAATAATAAACTTGCGCTTGATATTGCATCAAGCGGATTTCGTGATATGACCCGCCTTGCAATGTCTAATGAAGAAATGGCTTGCGATATGGTTAATATGAATGCTGAAAATATTCAAAATGCTATTTTAAAGCTGTATAGTGCTTTAGGGGATTTGACCGGCAAAAATTACGCCGAAACTATATCAAAAATTAAGACCCGCCGCGAAAAAATGTTTATTTAACATCTGTTTTAAAAACATTATGTACAAATGAAGCTACCAAACCTGTAACAGCACCTGCAATAACAAACGGAGCTGTAGGTCTGATTTTCTTTAATGCATGATTATAAGTACAAACACCACGTTTTGCAAAATCTTTTGAAGAGCTTATGTATGCATCATGGGCAAGAGATTTTGTTGGAAGATCTTTTATTTTATCCATAAATTCCTTCTTTGCCTTCATAGCATTTCTTTTAATTAAATTGACAACATGTTTATAGTCAGAATCCATTTCCTGAGTTGTTAAAGGCAAGGCATATTTTGCAGCATAACCAACCGCACCGCCTATAACAGCAGATTTAATCCCATGTACCAATCCCGGTCTATTTTGTTCTGAATTCTGTACTTTCATACTATAATCCTCATACACATGTACTTTATAGAACTTTTGAGCTAAGTTCTATCTTTAAAACTATGGCAAAGATTTACACTTAAATATTTTAAATAAACACTACTTAAAACTGAGTTATAAAATCTTTGTTGGGATTATAAACTAAAATTATTTTTTTGTCAAGAGTTTTATTAAGTTTAGTCCAAACATTATTAAAACAATTGCAAGAATATAAACAAAATAATGTTTTATTGTATTTGTACCCATAAATAAAGAAGCAAGCGCGCCTGCAATAATAGCAACCGATGTCAGGATTACAACTGTTTTCTTTTGTGAAAAACCAGCGTGAAGCAGTTTGTGGTGAATATGTTCCGCGTCAGCCACAAAAGGAGATTTACCTTTTGAAATTCTTCTTAATGATGAATAAGTTATATCCATAATAGGCACAGCAAGAACAACAAACGGCAGAATAATTGCCAGTGTAGCAGCTTTCATAACACCTGTAATTGAAATTGTTGCAAGCAGGAAACCTGAGAATAGTGCACCGCTGTCACCCATAAATATACGTGCAGGGTTAAAATTATAAGTTAAAAATGCAAGCATAGAGCCTGCAAGAATAAATCCGATTAATGCGCTTATCGGACTGGATGGAGTCATTGCAACCGCAATTATAGCTAAAGTAATAGCATTAACTGTTACAACTGAACCGGCAAGCCCGTCAACTCCGTCAATAAAGTTTACGGCATTACTTATACCGACAATCCACAATAATGTTATAGGGTACGAAAAAATTCCCAAATCAATTCCGCCGAATAAAGGGATTTCATTTATCTGCACGCCTAACAGGTATACAAGAGTTGCAATTGCAACCTGAATAAACAGCTTAAACTTTGCGCCGAGGCCGTAAACATCATCAATTAAGCCCAGCA
Source organism: Candidatus Gastranaerophilales bacterium (assembly GCA_947857085.1). GTDB lineage: Bacteria > Cyanobacteriota > Vampirovibrionia > Gastranaerophilales > Gastranaerophilaceae > SIG32. The sequence continues at coordinate 4,635 of CANUDF010000050.1, forward strand.
GAAACATCAGCGAACTGCCTAATAATATACCTGATAACAAACTTCCGTAAGGGTAATAACTCATAAAAACAAGACACAAGAAAGTTAACATTGTACTTGCCCAAATGGCAACACCGCCGATTCTGGAAATAGGTTTTGTATGAATTTTTCTTTCGTTAGGAACATCAACAAGTCCCTCTTTTTTAGAAAAACTGATTACCAGAGGTACCAGAAAAACACCCAATATATAGGCGATTATAGTTCCGATTATATGAGCATGTGTCAGTCTGATAATAATAATTTTCTCCTTTATTGATATAGCGGATATTTTTTACAAAGTTTAAGAGAACGTTCTCTCAAGTTTCTTAATCCCATTTCATTATCTGATGAAAATATTGCAGATGCAATAATTTTTGCAACTTCAACCATATCATCTTCTTTAAATCCTCTTGTAGTGACGGCAGGAGTGCCAAGTCTTATACCTGAAGTTACAAAAGGGCTTTGAGGGTCATCTGGTACAGTATTTTTATTCGCGGTAATTCCGACACGTTCAAGAACATTAGCCATATCTTTACCTGTTTTACCTGTTTTTCTTAAATCAAGTGTCATAAGGTGATTCTCTGTCATACCGCCGACAATGTCCATGCCCTCGTCCATTAAACCTTGAGCCAGAGCTTTTGCATTTTTAATAATTTGTTCTGCATAAGCTTTAAACTCCGGCTGTGCAGCTTCATGAAGCGCAACAGCTTTGGCAGCAATAATATGCTCCAGAGGACCGCCCTGCATACCGGGGAACACTGCTTTATCAATACCCAAAGCATGCTCTTGCTTACACATAATAATACCGCCGCGAGGACCGCGTAGTGATTTATGCGTTGTAGTTGTTACAAAATCAGCATAAGGAGCTGGCGACGGGTGAAGTCCTGCAACAACAAGCCCCGCAATATGTGCAATATCTGCAAGGAGCAATGCTCCGACTTCATCTGCGATTTCTTTAAATCTTTTAAAATCAATTATTTTAGAATAGTTGCTTGCGCCGCAGATAATAAGTTTCGGCTTATGGGCTTTAGCTTTTGCCAGAACATCATCATAATCTATATTACCGTCAGCATCAACGCCGTAGCTTTCAACATCAAAGTATAAGCCTGAAAAGTTAACCGGTGAGCCGTGGGAAAGGTGTCCGCCGTTTGACAAATCCATGCCGAGAACTTTATCACCTGGTTTTAAGCAATACATAAATACTGCCATATTAGCCTGTGCACCGCTGTGAGGCTGAACATTTGCATGATTCATGTGAAAAAGTTCACACGCACGTTTTTGCGCTATTTCTTCAATAACATCAACGTGTTCGCAGCCGTTGTAAAATCTTTTGTGCGGTTTACCCTCCGCATATTTATTTGTTAAAACGCTTCCTGCGGCTTCCATAACCGCAAGAGATGTAATATTTTCACTTGCAATAAGTTCAATAGTTTCCTGCTGGCGTTTAAGCTCCAATTCTATTTGTTCGGCAACAACAGGGTCAACTTTTTTTATATGTTCTAAATTCATTCAGGCTCCCCCTTTTTGCCCTAATTATACAATGAAGTAATAATCAGGGCAAATTGCAAAGGAATATGAAGTTTTTCTATTTAATAATACAAACAGCCGGTATATCATCTGCATAACGTCCTCCAATCCGGCTTACAGAAGAAACTTCATCACTATTAAATGATAAAAGTTTTGCGGTTTTCCAACCTGAATTAACGGTATCCTCACCACCGGCAAATATCTCTGAAATATTTTTATCAAAACCATATTTTTCCAGTTTTGTTCTATCTAACTTTCCGTTAACATAAAATACTTTTTCAAATTTTCTCGCATCGTCCCAGCCTGTTGGCAAATTATCAACCCCGCCACATTGTTTTACTGCACCAAGCCAATAGTCATTATCAACTAAGCATAGCTGTATTCCTAAATCACCTTTTTCCAGCTCTTTTTGGCATTCTTCCATACTTACAGGTTCAGGATAAAAAGGAGAACCTAAACATAAATCGTCAATTCTTAAATTACAGTTTTTGCCATCTAGACTCTTAACGTTTATTGCGCGTAAATCTTTTGATGATGTATTCGGATTTTTAAATCCTGATGTATCATATAACATTGCAAGACATGATGTGCCGGTTATTTGGTTACTGTAAGGATCTTGACGACAATCAGGATTATACGCTATCAACCCAATTGTACCGTTTGCAAACTGAACCCCGATAGTTTCAGTATCCCAATCATTTTGCCCAAAGTTTCCAGAGTTTTTTACATTTTGCATATCGATTTCATCTTGATCTGCACCCCAATATACTTTGTCTTCAAAACAAGACATTAAATCATCATTTTTACAGATTTTGGTCATCTTAAAGTGTTTAGAAAGTTCATTAACAAAGTCTTCTGTATTTTTGTAACCAGCTAAGGTCTGCTGGGTGTTCATTGTTTTTAAAGCTTCTTCCAGTTTCCTTGCAAATACTGTGGATGCTGTATCCCAGGCTCTTGTTTGATAATTCTGTATCAGTGTCGGAATTGTTAACGCCGCCACTACACCTATGATTGCTAAAGTAATTAGTACTTCCGCTAATGTAAAACCTTTAATATCGGGAGTAAAAATTGCTTTCTCGACGACGCTACCGCCTCCGGCTCCGCTATTGTCTCGAAAACATTTTTTACTCCCGATACCCGCGAAACCCTCTTCTTTTCTACCTAGAGGAGACGCCCCCCCCCGAAGTTCATGAATTCTTTTTCCATACTTCCTCCTTTGTTTTGTACTTTTTTAATATAGCAGATTATTTTATTTTTGGCAATAAAAAAGCACCCTTGCGAGTGCTTTTTCAATTATTTTTTATCAGCTTTTGGTTCCGCATTGTCTTTTTTAGGTTTTGCATTTTCTGTTTGCTGTTTAACTTCTTTTTGCAATTTATCCTGAATGTTTTTCGGATCATAGTCAGGATTTACATATTCAATTTTGGCATTTTTCTTTAATGATTCTGTCAAATCATCAAGAAGTTTAAGTTGTTTTTGATTTGTTAAGTAGTTTTTAATATCTGTTTTTGCTTTTTCAAACGGTTCTTGTCCGGCAGCCATTCTGTCAGTTACAAGAATAATGTGGTAGCCGAAATTAGATTTAACAACAGGTGAAACTGTATTCGGACGTTGTGCAAAGGCAGCTTTTGAAAATTCAGGAACCATTTCTTCTTTAGCAAAGAAACCTAAATCCCCGCCTTTAACTGCTGTTGTTGTGTCATCTGAATTTTCTTTTGCAAGTTTTGCAAAGTTGTCAACATTTGCTTTTGCTTCGTTATAAAGTTTATCGGCCTTAGCTTTTCTTGCGTTTAATTCTTCATTAACTTTTGTTTTTATTTGTTCTTGTGTCAAATCTTTATTTTTAGGGTCAGATGTAATAACTTCTTCAATTTCTTCAGGGTTAGCTGAAATTAAAATATGTGAAGCTCTTACTTTTTCCGGATATTTAAATTTAGCTGCATTTTCTTTATAGAATTTTTGGGCTTCAGCATCTGAAACTTCGCTGCTGCCTAATTCTTTAGCAAGCTTTTTCATTTTAACTTCTTCTTCCAAGTCTTTTTTGAATTGAGAAGCTGAAATGCCGTTTTGCTTCAAAATCAAATCCAATTGTTCTTTTGAACCGACTTTATCAATAATATCTTTTACGGCATCATTGACATCATCTTTTGTAACTTTAATTCCGCGTTTTGCAAGTTCTTCTTCAAGCAGTGTTTTAATAATTAATTCATTAGTAACTCTTTCTTTAATCATCAAATACATAAATCCGTTCGGATTTTCTTTTATTTTAATACCCATTTTTGCGAAAACAGAATTATCAGCCTGTTTATCAAAAGCCTTGTCAAACTGGCCTTGAGTAATAACTTTATCATTAACCTTAATAACAGCTTCCTGAGATTTCAGACCGCAACCTGCGAACAACACTGCTGAAACTGCCAATGTTGCAAGTAATTTTTTTCCCTTCATATAAATGTCTCCTTATTTAATACTCGTGACTGATTTTATACATATAATAAAACAAATCTGTTAAAATGTTAAATACTTCATCAAAATTCATATATGAATTATTTAACAAAATTATTGAGTTACCCTCGGTACAAGACTTTGGCGCAATTGTAAATTTTATACGCTTTAAAATATTACCCGGCAATGCTCTTTGAATAATATTCCATTCGGGTTGTGTAAACGGTGTATAAATCCTGATATTTTCAGGTGTTTCACGAATAAGTGAAATATTTACATCAGTTGCCGCAAGTCTTATCTTTATAAGTTTTATTAAATTTTCAACGCTTTCAGGAGGTTTGGCAAATCTGTCTTTCCACTCCTCGGTAATATAATCCAGCTCAATCCTGTTTTTTACATCCGCCAGACGTTTGTATTCTATCATCTTTTGTTCTGAAGACCCGACCCACTCGTCAGGTATAAACGCCGTTATATTAATATCCACAATTGCAGGTTCTGATTTGTTAACATGTTCACCTTGAAGTTCATGAACAGTTTCCTCCAGAAGCTGGCAGTATGTGTCAAAACCGACATTTATCATGTGTCCGTGCTGCTTTGTCCCGAGAATATTTCCGACGCCGCGGATTTCAACGTCGCGAAGTGCTATCTGGTAACCGCTTCCGAGCGTTGTAAATTCTTTAATTGCCTTAAGCCTGTGGACTGCATCTTTTGTAAGCTCTTTACTTTTTCTGTAAAAACAATAGCAATAAGCCTGTCTTTGTGAACGTCCTACACGCCCTCTTAATTGATACAGTTGTGCAAGCCCGAAACGGTCAGCGTCATGAATTATCATTGTGTTTGCGTTCGGGATATCAATACCATTTTCAATAATTGTTGTTGCAAGCAGGACATCATATTCCTGATTTGCAAAATCAACAATAACTTCTTCAAGCTGTTTTTCATCCATTTGCCCGTGTCCTACAGCTATTCTGGCATTCGGCACAAGTTTTTGCAGGTGAAATTTAAATTCTTCAATTGTTTCAACTCTGTTGTAAAGATAGAAAACCTGTCCCTCGCGGTCAAGTTCGTGAATTATGGCATTTTTAACCATATTTTCATTCCACTCGCCCACATAAGTTTTAACGGGAAGTCTGTTTTTCGGCGGGGTGTTGATAACAGACATATCTTTTATGCCGGATAGAGACATATAAAGAGTTCGCGGAATAGGTGTTGCAGACATTGTGATAATATCTATATTTTCGCGCAGCTGTTTAAGTTTTTCTTTATGACGCACGCCAAATCTGTGTTCTTCATCTATTACAAGAAGCCCTAAATCTTTAAAGATAATCCCCTCCTGCAAAAGTCTATGCGTGCCTATAACAACATCGCACGCACCTGTTGCAAGATTTTTGACAGTTTCTTTCTGCTCTTTTTTACTTCTGAAACGCGACATTAACTCAACCTGAACCCCGAAAGGCTTAAAGCGTTCCGAAATAGTCTGAAAATGCTGTAAAGCAAGAATTGTTGTCGGAACAACAACCGCAACCTGTTTGCCTGAAGTTACGGCTTTAAAAATTGCACGCATTGCAACTTCTGTTTTGCCAAATCCTACATCCCCGCATATAAGCCTGTCCATCGGCTGATCGCTTTCCATATCGGCTTTAACTTCATTTATAGCTCGCATCTGGTCAGGGGTTTCAACAAACTCAAAAGCTTCTTCCATTTCAACCTGCCATGTTGTATCAGGCAAAAACTGAATACCTTTCTGCATTTTGCGTTTTGCATAAAGTCTCAAAAGGTCATATGCAACTGCTTCTACTTCTTTTTTAACCCGTGCTTTTGTATTTTCCCAATCCTTGCCGCCCATACGGGAAAGCTTTGGCTTTATGCTGCCTGAACCGCGGTAGCGGACAAGCATGTTTATCTGCTCTGCGGGAATATGAAGCCTGTCTTTTGCCGCATATTCAATTGTTAAATAATCCTTGAGTTGTCCGTCAATTTCCTGCTGGGTTAATCCGCGGTATATCCCAACGCCGTGAATGGTATGAACAACATATTCACCCTCTTGAATATCGTTAATATTTTCGATATATTCAGGTTTTTCTTTGTAATATGACCGTTTTGAAGTGGTAATTTCTTTTGAGCGTTTGTTAAACAGTTCGCGGTCAGTCATTACAATTGTTTTGCAGTCTTCAAGAATAGTACCCGCGCCTGCAACGCTTTCGGTGTATTCAACGTCAAAAATTTCACGCTCGCTCAGGATTTGTTTTACGCGTTCGGGATAGTCTGTTGCGATAATTATTTTATAACCCTGTTTCTCCTTTATAAAATCAGCTATTAAGTCAAGGTTAGCTTCAAAATTTTGCAGAGGCTGGGCATTGAACTCGATAATATCATCCATTTCGCCATCTATGAAATTATTGAGCCCGATTTTTACAAAGTAAGAAGTTTTTCTCAAAAAATCATCAAAATCAAAATGATTTTTACCTTTCAAAGGTTTTATAAGCTCCAGCTTCAAGTTTTCTTCAAGCTGTTTTTCAAGATTATCCGCAACAAATTCATATTTGGAATAGATTTCCGAGGTTTCGTCAAAAACTATAATATAATCCTTAAAGTAATCCAGAACCCCGACGAGTTTGTCGTTAAAATAATTCTGGTAAACCTCTATGCCCTCAAAATATCCCTCATCTTCCTCATTGAGCTTCGGGCTGTTTTCGTTCAAGACAAATTTATAAACCGGCAGTATTTCTGTTTCTTTGGCTTTTTCAACTGATTTTTGGGTTTCATTGTTAAAATACCTTATGTCAACAACCTCATCACCCCAAAGCTCAATTCTTACAGGGTTATCTGAAAGTGAAAATATATCTGCAATATCTCCTCTTATACTGAATTCTCCGACGTCGCTCACCATTGTTGCACGTTTATAACCGAGGTTTACAAGTTTTTGGCTTAATTCTTTAAGGTTAACCTCGTCACCGACTTTGATTTTCAAAGAATTTTGTTCAAAAAAATCTTCGTCAGGAAATTTTTCAAGCAAAGTTTTTACAGGACAGATAACAAGGTCTGGTTTTTCCCTTAAAATTCTTATTTGTTCTGAATAATCATATAAGTTCGGGGAAATGCTTTCGTACATTGAAATATTTTGAAAAGGAATTAATGCGGCATTTATATCAAAGGCACGTTTAAAATCATTTTGGAACTTCAAAGCGCTTTGTTCTGTTGAAGTTATGAGAAGAATTTTTTTCTTTGAATAATCCCGTGCATTTTTAACAAGCAAAAGCCGCAAGAGAGAAGTTAAACCCGTGACAGCAAAAGACCGCGATTTTTTAACATAATCTCTAAATTCTAAAAAATTTTCACTTGATAAACAATCAATATTTAACATTATTACTGCTGAGCATTAGGGCTCTTATAGTCAATACCCATTTCTTTAAGAGTTTTGATAAAGTTTTGCGCACAGATTTTTTGAGCTTCCGGCGGCACAATTCTTAGAATTTCTACGGTTCTTGAGATTACAGGGTCCTTATCGTACCAGCGGTTATTTGCATTGACAGGTTTGACCATTGCATAAAATTTATCAATAGTTTCTTTTGATACCTTTTCTTCGATTTTTTGCAGAAAAATTTCTGCCTGAGCTCTTAATTCTGTCTGATAATTTCTCAAAAGCTCAATTACTTCTAATAATAACGGGTCGTGATCGTACCAGCGTTTATATGTAGGACTCATTTCGTGTTCCCTCCGTAAGCTCAACAGGAGAAACTATCTCATCTTTTCTCTCTATTTTGCCTCCTAACAATCTTATCTTATTTTCAAAATTTTCGTATCCTCTATCTATATGATGTAGTTTTTCAATAACAGAATTTCCCTCAGCCATTAATGCCGCAACAACAAGTGAGGCACCGGCTCTCAAATCACTTGCTGTAAGCGTTGCTCCAGTTAGTTTTTTAACACCTTTGATAATTGCGTGGTTTCTGTCCTGATGAATATCTGCTCCCATTCTTCTTAATTCGGGAACCTGCATAAATCTGTTTTCGTATAAGCTTTCCGTAATAATTCCCACACCGTTTGCGGTTGTAAGCAATGTCATTGCCATAGACTGCAAATCCGTCGGAAACCCCGGATAAGGCTGGGTTACGAAATTGATTGAATTAAGTCTGTTCTTACAGGCCACTTCTATTGATGTCGGGTCAACAAGCTTAATATTCGCCCCCATTTTAAGCAATTTGTCGGTAAAGAAAGACAAATGTGCAGGATAAATATTTCTTATAACAGCTTTTCCTTTAGTTCCGACAATGGCTGCCATAAATGTTCCCGCCTCAATTCTATCGGGAATTGTTGTATATTCAATCGGGTGTAAATCTTCCTGCTTAACCCCGTTAATAACAACTTCGGATGTTCCGGCACCGATAATATCAGCACCCATTGCATTTAAAAAGTTTGCAAGGTCAACAATTTCAGGCTCCTGCGCAGCGTTTTGAATTCTTGTAGAACCCTCTGCAAGAACACCCGCAAGCATTAAGTTTTCGGTTGCCCCGACTGAAGGCAAATCAAGACAGATTTCAGCACCCGTAAGCTTGCTTGCTTTTGCATGAACGTATCCGTTTTCAATTTTTAACTTTGCACCAAGCGCTTCAAGCCCCTTGATGTGGAAATCAACACGTCTTTCTCCGATTGCACAGCCCCCGGGAAGTGCAACAATCGCCTCTTTGCATCTTGAAACAAGTGCTCCAAGAACATTAAATGAAGCACGCATTTTGCTAACAAGTTCATATTTTGCGGTTATTTCCGTAATTTCTGAAGCGTCAATTGTTAAAGATTTTTCTTCTTTATTATATGAAGTTTTAACGCCTAAACTACTAATAACTTGAAGCATAATTTCAACATCAGTAAGTTCAGGAACATTATAGATTTTAGTTTCGCCTTTTGCCAAAAGTGCAGCAGCCATAAGCTTTAGCACTGAGTTTTTTGCACCACCTACGGAAACCTCACCTTTTAAAGGGGTGCCGCCTTTTATATAAAATTTCTCAACCAATTGTATTTCCTCAAAGTCTGTAAGTATCTACTAAAATAATAATACAATTATAAGCCTGTGGTGTAAATATTTTAAAATATGTAAACAAAAAACTCCCTTTCGGGAGTTTTTTTATTTAATAAAGTTAATTTAGCCACCGACACAAACGGCCCAACTTGCTGGGCTAAAACCAGTTCTACTCATCTTAGAGGTCCAACGTGTGGCAATTGTGAAGAAAACCCGCCCGTGTGAATACAAAAAATTTGTCTCCTCGCTGGAATAGAGCTCAAAACAACTATAAGAGGTAATTATATCTGTCGGAATTCCAAAAGAGGAAGCTCTGTCAATATCTAAGGTTCCATAGACTACTTCGTTGTCACCAGCAGATACAGATTTACCGTATAAATCATTTGCCAACGTTGTTAGCTCTGCATCATTAGCCAAGCGTTGACCTTGCTCAGCACAATACTTCATGGCACCACCCCAATAGTCATCTTTTAATGATTCTCCGCAATTCTTTATACCGTATTTGCTTTTGTTTGCATTACAGTCTGCTGATGTTAATGCCGTTGGTTGGAACGGGGCTCCAAAACATATACCGTCTAACTCAAACGCACAGCTATTGCCGCCTAGGCTTGCTATGTTTATTCCTCTCAAATCTTTG
>CANUDF010000051.1 GCA_947857085.1 Candidatus Gastranaerophilales bacterium
CTTTTTTAACATAATCATATAAGGTTAAATATCTGCTTTTGTAATCTTCATAACCCTGACAAGTTAATGCATCTTCGACATCATTCCATGAGAATTCAGAAAATGTTGTAAGAATTGATTTTATTTTTGACAATTCCCTAAAAGCAATAACAAATTCTCTTTGTGCATCTTCACTCATTAAATCATCTACACTTTGAACTGTTGGCGCAATAGATAGTAACTTAAAGGCCAACTCCTTAAATTTATCTCTAAAATATCCATAACCCGGAATTATCCAAATAGGGGGATTGTTTTCTGTATCTGCTTCAAATTCATTACTGAATAATCTTAAGGCTTTATCTGTATTAGATTTAAGATTTCTGTAACAAATAATATTACCGAAAGGTTTTGATGCCATTTCAACCCTATTTGTTCTTGAAAAAGCCTGTACCAAATTATGCCATTCAAGATTTTTATCAACATACAATGTATTAAGCGGTCTGGAATCAAATCCAGTTAAGTACATATTTACTACAAGCAAAATATCAATTTTCGGCGATTTTTTGATTTTTAATCTGTTAGCAATGTCTTTGTTATATGCTGCAAAAGTTACTAATGAAAAATTAGTATCAAATTCTTTATTATAATCATCAATTATTCTTGCTAAAATATCTTTGCTATGTTCATCTTTATCTTTTAAATCTTCATTTTCCCCATATGAAAAAACTGCAGCAATTTTCAAATCAGAATTTAAACTTTTGATTTTAGCGTAATATTTAGCAAGAGCAGGTATTGAAGATGTAGCAAAAATAGCGGTATATTTACCATTAACAGTTTTGCACTTATGGCTATTTATTATATGGTTGGCAACCAAATCAATCCGTTCATCTGCCATATAAACTTCATCAGTATCAATGCCTTCAACCATAGTTTTATCGTTTTCATCATATTGACCTTTAAATGTTTGTATATATTCAATTGAAAATCCTAAAACATTATGATCGTATATTGCATTCTTAATTAAATATGTATGTAAACATTTTTCAAATAAATCAGATGTTCTGAGACCATTTTGCGATTTATTCTCATCAAAACGTGGAGTTCCTGTAAAGCCAAAATATTGAGCACGTTTAAAATGGTGTTTTATGGTTGTATGCATTTCTCCAAATTGGGACCTATGGCATTCGTCTATTATAAATATAACTTTTTCATCTTTGTAATTATCCAATATTTTTGAATATTTTGGATTTTTTATGGCATTTGCCATTTTCTGAATGGTTGTAACTATTAATTTTCTATCAATATCTTTTATATGTTTTACTAATGTTTCAGTTTTATCAGTTTCATCAACACAATCTTTTTCAAACTTATTAAATTCTTCTTTTGTCTGCGTATCGAGGTCTTTCCTGTCTATCAAGAAAAATACTTTTTTAATGCTTTGTTCTTTGGATAGTAAATTTGCACATTTCCAACTTGTTAATGTTTTACCAGATCCTGTTGTATGCCAAATATATCCGTTTTTACCAGTATCTAAAGCATGTCTGATTAATGCCTCTGTGGCATATATTTGATATGGACGCATTACAATAAGATTTTTATCTGTTTCAGTAATTACCATATAACGAATGATATTCTTCAATAAACGATTTTTATTAAAAAAAGAAGATGAAAAATCTTCCAGTTTATTTATTCTTTCATTAGTTTCCGTAGTCCAATAAAAAGTTAGAGATTTTAATAATCTCTGAGCCTCCGTATTTGCAAAATATCTTGTTTCTACGCTATTTGAAACAACATAAATTTGTATGTAATGGAATAATCCTCGATATGAATGAATACGGTATCTATCAATCTGATTAATAGCTTCATTAATATCAATACCGCTACGTTTTAGTTCTATTTGAACTAATGGCAAACCATTAATCAGAATTGTAACATCATATCTGTTTTTATACTTACCTTGAACAGTAATTTGATTTGAAACTTGATAAATATTGTCTTCAGCATTTTCTGATAGTAACTTTAAATATATTTTTGTACCATCTTCTCTGTCAAAATCTATTTTTTCTCTTAATTTTATTGCAGATTGCAGAACACTTTTGCCATTAAGAATGTTTAATACTCTTTCAAATTCTTTATCTGTTAAGTGGCTATTATTTAATGCTTTTTTATTGAATTTATTAAGTTGTTCTCGGAAATTATTTTCAAGTTCAGCATAATCATTAATTAAAACTCTTTCATAACCTTGTGTTTTAAGTTTTTCAATCAATTTATTTTCTAATTCTGCTTCACTTTGATAGCCCATTCAAAATCCTCAACTACATAAAATTCCTATGCCAATGCTACCATGAACATAGCAATATGTCTTTTATGTTTATATTACTTTATTAATATGTCAAATATGGTCAAAAATTAATTCCGTAATATTAATTCATAAGCAAGACTTGCCAAAGAAATATAATGTACTGCTAAATTTCTATCTAATTATTTTGTCGGAGTGTGTGCTTTTTTGTTTCCAAACATTTGTATTACCATATTTATAAATTTTACCCCATCAAAAAAATATTTTTCGGTATCGTATTTAACTTTGTGCCCAAATATTTTTTCAATATTTATTTCGCTAAATGCCTGATTTGCCTTTTCCTCCCCAGTCAAATTTTTTAATTTCTGTCGAACTATTTTGTATGATTCTTCCACCGCATGATAATAGCCTTGAGCAATTAATTATTTTTTATATGTTCATATATTTACGGTCGTATAGTAATTGTTATTTCTTCCTCATAAGTTTTATTTATCATAATTGAATTAACCTCTTGCTTTTGCGAAGGATATAGCAGTAGCTTATTTGCAATTTTTTCAATTTCTACAAAAAATTTTACATTCATAGGAACTGCTGATTCTCTATTTCGAAATAATAAATAATGCTACAAGTTCTAATAATGTCATAGCAACAAGTTTATTGTCGATGGCGGGACTTGTCTTGGATTTTCTTCACGCTCAAATAGTTTCGCCTTTAAACCTCCGGTTTAGCCGGCTCAATATTCTCGCTCACCGGACTGGGTTCGGTTTCACCTCACACGGCGTCCGTCCGAAAATCCGCTGAACCCGCTAAATCATCTTCGCGTCAGTACCATAAAACAAATAAAAAGAGAGGTTACAACCTCTCTTTTTATTTGTCGATGGCGGGACTTGAACCCGCAAGGATTTCTCCACACGCCCCTCAAACGTGCGCGTATACCGATTCCGCCACATCGACAGATATTAATTTTATTCAATTGTCATGAATTTCAAAATTAAATGACTATGTAAAAGCCACATAGTCATTTTAATATAATAAATTTCTAATGTAAAGACTATCTTCCAATTTCTATTGCTTTTAGTGCCATGGATTTTGTAATATTTACCAGCGCAAGGTTAGCTTCATAGGCTCTTTGTGCCATTATTGCATCTGCCATGTCTACCATAGGGTTAACATTTGATGCTCTTATGTAACCGTTTTCGTCTGCGTCGGGATGTCCCGGACGATATATTTTTTCACCAATTGTAGGATCTTCTACTACCCCGCTAAATGTTACGCCGCCTTGCAAATATGACAATGTTCCGACTCCGAATACGTCATTTTTCATTGTATTCATTAAGCCGTGGAATGAAATATCTTCTGTTGCATTCAAGACAGGGATTTTTCTTACATAATTAGGCGTATCAATGTTTGCAACGTTCTTTGCGTGAATATCCAAACGCAAGCCATGCGCCCTTAATGCATTTGATCCTATATTAAATGATTCTAATATACTCATTATTCCAAGCTCCTATTATTTGCCTACATTTATTACTGTTTTCATTTCAGTAATTATGTTTGACATTCTTCTGGTTGCCATTGAATACAACATAGAGTTTTCCTGTAATGCTATCAACTCCTGTGCAGGATTAATTTCTTCATACTGGCGTTCTTCAATAACACCTGACGGCCCAAGTTTTTGTGAAAGTTTTGTTTCCAAAGGACTGTTCATTGTACCGAGATAAGTTCCGAAATCTATATCGCGGCGCACATAACCCGGGGTGTCCACGTTTGCTATATTGGATCCGATTGCCCTTTGTCTTTGTGATATTAAATCCATCATCAGGGAAACTTTTCCCATACTGTCTAATGATGTGTACATTTTTTAGCCTCCCTTATTTATTAACCTTCACGTATATTTATTGCCTTGTTATACATATCATCTACAACCTTAAGCATACGCATACTTGCAATCATTGATGCATTAAGTCTTAACATTTCACTTGTTGAGTTATAGATATTAGTGTTTGATGCTTCTATGTTGTTCTGCTTAAAGCAGTTATGGTCTTTTACTAAAACCGGTTCACCTGAATCTTCGGTTGCAGCCATTCTGTTCATATCAGCCTGCTCCAATCCCTCAGGGTTCGCAAATCTTACAAGCGGTATATTCCCAAGATATTGCCCCTCAGCCTGTGAAGAATTATATGCAAACACATCACCGTTTTCTTTTATATCAAATTTAAAACAATTCGTCGGAATTTTGATACCCTCTCCTACAATCCAATCATCATTTGTCACAAGATAACCGTCTTTGCCTTGTTTAAAAGCACCGTCTCTTGTGTATTGGACTTCACCATTCGGAGAGACAACAGGAATAAATCCCTGTCCATCTATTGCAACATCATAAGGATTTGATGTGATTCTTATTGAACCTTGATTATAATTAGTTCTTATCGCACCTTTAAGGTATCCGTCTTCACCAAGCATTTGCTCAAAACGAACACTTTTATAGGCATTAGTGTTAAAGTTTGCAAGACTATTAGCTACAAATCCCAGTCTTTCAAACTGGGTATATGTGTTATTTACGCTTTTTCTAATCATGCCCTGAATATTATACATGCTCTAATCCTCTCTATGTTGCTGAACTAAGCTGACTTATTACCTTTTGTAAATTCTGATTTTGTATCATAAATAATTGTCTGTTAGCATCAAAACTTTTTATAACAGGCATAATATTGATAAATTCTTCCTGTAAAGCTACGTTTGAAAATTCATTATAGCCCTGCTTTACTTTAGGTTCCATAACCAGGGCACCGTTTGTATCAACTATACCAAGGAATGCAACACTATCAAGTTTATTAGTCTGCGGGTTAAATACACTTACTAAACCTCTGTCGTTGATTTTAATCTGTTTCAAATCATCCGGTACAATGTGTAATTTTATCGGCATGCCTGTATTAGATAGTACTTTGCTGTCATCAAGAGTAAGCAGATTACCCTCTTTATCAAGCTTAAACCTGCCGTCACGGGTTAATTTTATACCCTCAGCACTTTCTGTCTGAAAATAACCTTTCGCAGCCAGAGATATATCAAGCGGATTTTCAGATAAAGCAATACGGCCTACTTTATCATCAATAGTTGTTGAAAGTCCATGAACACCGAGAAATTCTGTCATTGATGAAACAATTGCATCTTTTCTTTGATAACCTACTTTATCAAACCCCGTAACATTTTCATTTGCGATGGATATAAGCTCGCTGTCAACATGCATAGCTCGTATTGAAGCTGTTATACCGTTTTCTACAAATCTTATACCGCCGTTAATTTTCATACATTTATACCTCTACTTACAGTTTCGGATATTTTTAGTATTTACCCAATAAATCAGCAAAAAATCATCCGTTTGTATGAGCTTTAAAATGTATTTAATGACGATATTAAAAAAGTCAAACATACACTATGAATTTATTAATTCATATAAACTAGGGGCTTCCTGAACGCTTACATTATTTTCCGGGATTTTTAAAATTCGAGCTTCAATTTTTCTATTTGCATATTCTATTGTTATAACATCACCGGTTTTTAATTGTTTTGCCGGCTTTGCAGGGGTTCCGTTTACCAGAACTCTGCCCTTATCTGAAACTTCATTGGCAACAGTTCTGCGTTTTATTAACCTTGATACTTTTAAAAATTTATCTAATCTCATGCGATTTATTATACCATATTTATGTTATAATTTGAATTATGAAAAAGGCTATTTTAACACTCTTATTTGTTTTCTTACTGCAAACCGCCTGTATGGCTTTTGAAAGTTCAATAAAATTTGTTCAGGTTACTGATGTTCACTTTGATGCTGAAAATGAATACAAGGTCAAAGTTCTTAATGAAACCGTTAAAGATATTAACAAGCTAAAGGATGTTTCGTTTGTTGTGTTTACCGGCGATAATCTAAACAGTCCGCAGCCCGAAGATCTTGACGATTTCATATAAATTATTAATAAACTGAAAGCTCCGTATTATCTTGTACTTGGTAATCATGATGTTTTTAAAAGCCGTAACCTTTCAAAGGAAAGATATGCAGAAATTGTTAAAGAAAATAATATTTTCTGGTTTCATAAAAAATGGAACTATACTTTTAGGAAAAAAGGATATGTTTTTATAGTTGTTGACGGTTCAAAAGAAGTAATCCCTGGGCCTGTCGGATATTACAGAGCAGACACACTGGAATGGCTGGATAAACAATTGACTCAAAATGCAAAACGACAGGTTGTAATATTTCAACATTATCCAGTAATTGACAGCCCTGAATTTGGAAGTGCACGTTTAAAAACACACAGAACATACCAGCCTGAAAAATATCTTGAAGTTCTGGCTAAACATGATAACGTTCTGGCTGTTGTTTCCGGTCATTTTCATGAAAACAGTGAAATAATGAAAGATGGAGTTTATCACATAAGCTCTCCAACTTTACTGAAAGTTCCGCCTGTCTATAAAATTATTGATATTGTTTCTAAAGACGGACTTTCTCCTATTATTTATACACAATTAAAAGAAATAGAAATGAAAGAGTAGTTGCATTTTTTTATAAATAATATTATAATTGTAACAACACTATTTGAGGGAAAAGAAACATAATGGATGAGTCGGGAAATTTAGTTTTCAATTTGTTTGTAATAGCATTCTTGTTATTTTCAAACGGTTTTTTTGTAGCTGCTGAATTTGCAATGGTAAAAGTTCGTAAAACCAGAATTGAACAACTGGTTAAAGAAGGAAATTTTAGCGCAAAAATAGCACTTGAGGCTATAAAAGATCTTGACAAATTTATTGCAGCAGTTCAGCTTGGTGTAACAATCTCAAGTATCGGCTTAGGCTGGGTAGGAGAAGGAACACTGGCAAGAATTATTGAGCCGCTATTTGTATTTTTGCCGGGTGTAAGCCAGACAATTGCAACACATACCGTTTCTGTATCTTTAGCTTTTGCGTTAATTACATTCCTGCATGTTGTTTTAGGGGAATTAATCCCTAAATCCATAGCACTTGAATATACCGAAAAAACTGCACTTGTTATTGCAAGACCAATGCAGGCTATAACATTTGTTTTTAATCCTTTTATATGGATTTTAAACGGTTTTGGAAACTGGGTGTTGAAATTAATGCATATTCCTCATTCACATAAATCCTCTCTTGTACACTCCTCAGAAGAACTTGATATGCTTGTCGATGCAAGCTACAATGGCGGAGTTTTAAACGAAACAGAAAAAGACATGCTTCACAATGTTTTCAAATTTTCTGATTTGACTGCAAAACAGGTTATGATACCGAGAACAGATATGGTTTGTGTACCTATTGACATGTCATTAGAGGAATTAAACAAAATTGCAGCAGAAAATCAGTACACAAGATATCCGGTTTACGAAGGGGATATCGACCATATTACCGGCTTAATTCACGTAAAAGATTTGTATAAACTGTCATTAAATGATACAACATGCCCGATTGAAAAAATTCAGCGTGATATTTTACTTGTACCTGAAACGATTACAATGGATAATCTTGTTCTGGAATTCAAAAAACGCAAAGGACAGATGGCTATTGTTGTTGACGAGTTCGGCGGAACTTCCGGACTTATTACGCTGGAAGATGTTATCGAAGAAATATTTGGTGACGTTCAGGATGAATTTGATGAAGAGGAAGAAGAAGAGTGCGATATCAAAGAGATTGCACCTAATACATACATTGCAAATGCTATGATGAGAACTGATGAAATAGCTGAATTTTTTGATATTGATGAAGAAGCAATTGACGATGAAGATATAGACACAATAGGCGGTCTTGTTGTAAAACTTCTGGGACGTATTGCACAGGTTAATGATACGGTTTCACATCTAGGGTTAACTTTTATAGTAAAAGAAATTGACGGTGCACGCATTACTAAACTGGAAATAATTAAAGAGGAAGAAAGTCCTGTCACTGAACAGGTTCAGGAGTAAGCCTTTTTTCTACATCACTTTGATGATATTTTATACAACTCCTCTTTTTAAATGATGTAGCAGTCCATATATTGTATAGAATAGAAATATATTAAACAATATTTGGGCGGATTAATGAGTCAGGATTTCGATTTTACATCATACAATAATATCAAAAGGCTGTCAGAAGATGAGCTTATTGAGCTCTGGAAAAAATATCTTGCTGATAAAACTGACAAAGCTTCACGTGATGCACTAATTGTGCAGTATATCTATTTAATCCGTTATGTTGTAGGCAGGGTAAAAGTTACACTTCCTGCTACAATTTCAGTAGAAGATATTGCAGGCTACGGGGTTGAAGGACTTATTAATGCCATTGAAAGATACTCACCGCAAAAGAATACCCGATTTGAGACTTACGCATTAATAAGAATAAGAGGAGCTATTTTAGACAAAATTCGCGCTCAGGACTTTTTACCGAGAAGCGTAAGGCAAAAAATTAAAGTTTTAAAAGAAGCTCAAGAATACCTTAAGCAAGAACTTGGCAGAATGCCGACAACTCAAGAGATAGCAACACATGTTGATATGGATGCAGAAAAGGTCAGCCAGCTTTTGTCGGAAGATGTCACAATAACATCTTTATATGATAAAAAGGGCAGTGCAGAAGACAGTGTTGAAATAATTGATACTATACAAGATACACATAAACTTAATCCGCAGGAAAATGCAGAAGAAAAAAATGTTAAACAAGAATTGGAGAGGGCATTGCAAAGGTTACCGGAAAGAGAACGCATCATAATGGTTCTTTATTATCAAGAAAATATGACACTAAAAGAAATAGGCGAAACAATAAGCATGTCAGAATCACGTGTCTGTCAGCTGCATGCGCAAGGTATTATGAAACTTAAAAACATTCTAAGTGAAAATCGTTCAAACCGTATGAGACAATCAATTGTGGCTTAACGTGAGGCTTCATAATAAAGAATAACGAAATCGATTCTGTTATTCATTCTTGCTTTATTGGAAACATTATCAATAAATGGCATAAATTCACCATAGCCTATCGGAAATAACTTTTCAGGCGAGATTTTTGTACATCGCATCAAATACATTGTTATATTATTAGCTCTTGCCAGAGATAACTCCCAATTGTCTTTATAACTTGAAATTGAGGGATCAGCGTTTTCTGTATGCCCTTCTATAACACAAGATTTTCCCACTTCATGCAGGATACCTGATATTTCATCTAATACAGGCAAACCGCTGCATCTTAATTTTTCGTGACCGGGTTTAAAAAATACATTTTCATCAATACTAACAATCAAACCTCTTGGAACATGAGTAAAAAACATTTGCCCATCTGGTTTTACTCTTTCTTTAAAAAGTTTTTCCACATCAGACATACTTCCTGCATCATAAGCAGCAAAGATATCTGCTGCCTTTCCATATACAGGAATTGACATCAAGCATAAAATAATAAATGTTGTGAGAAATTTCATCAAAATTATTATTTATCACTGAGTCACTTAAATAATCCCCTGATAAGGTTAAGGTTTTATTATTGAAATCACGTATTTATCATTAAAATATTTATTTGCGCAATCTTTTATTTGTTCGGGAGTTACAGCACTTATAAGAGCTTTTGCTTTCTCATTAAAGTCAAACCCTAATCCTGTAACTGCATAATGCGCATAAGTAGCAGCCTGCTGGTTGTTATCTTCCTGCGAAAACGCCCACTTGCCTATTATATTATTTTTAGCATTATTTAACTCTTCTTCAGAAACTAATTCACGCTTAATTTTTTCAATTTCTTCTTTAAAACCATCCAGTGAAACTTGTATATTATTTGGCTCTGTAGCGATATAAATTGAAAAATTTGCACACACTCTTGCTACATCGTAAGAACTTCTAACAACATAAGCCAATCCTTTTTTATCCCGCAGTTCAAGAAATAATCGTGAAGATAACCCTGAAGCACCTAAAATAATATTCATTAACGCAAGTACCGGATAGTCCTCACTGCTTGCTGTATCAACAAGCCAGCCTTGAATAATATGAGCCTGATTTGCATCAGGTTTGATTATTTCAAGTTCTTTAACCTCATTTAGAACAGGCGGTTTAATATACGGTAAATTAGAAACTGACGGACTTAAATCTCCAAAATGCTCTTCTAATTTTGAGTTAACATAGTCAAATTCCAAATCTCCTACAAAAGCTATAACTTTTTTACTGTTTTTCATAAAAGTATTATAGCCTCTTAAAACATCACCCCTGGTTACATTTTTCAAATTTTCAAGAATAACTGTGTTAGTATACCCATAATGATGATTTGCATACAAGTTTTTGTAAAAATTATCAACTACTTTTGCTTTAGGAGAATCAAGCTGGGCTTGAATTTCTCCGATTAATTTAACACGTTCCCTTTCAAAATCCTCAAAAGTAGAATTTTTTAGGATGTCTTCAAAAATTTCAAGTGCTTTGTCAAAATCTTCATTAAGACATACAAATTTGAACTTCAAGTAATCAAGTTTTAATTCACTTGAAAATTCTATAGCATATTTATCTAACTCTTCTGCTAATTGTTCAGCAGTCCTATTTTTTGTTCCCTGCATAAACAATCTGGTCATAAGTGTGTAATCACCCGGATTAGGCAAAGGTTCATTCAATGACAAATTAAAACATAATGCAACTCGCGGGGTATTTTTATTACATTTATATAATACTTCTATATTATTATTTAAATTAAAAATTTTCTTATCCATTACTCTCTCCTATAAAGCGATAGTAACATATATACAGAAAAAATACAAACTTGTTGTAATTATCAGTATTTTTTCGTATAATCAAATTATGGAAATAATTAAAAAACTTAAATTAAAAGATTTTGAAATAGGCGGCGACAAGCTTACCATACTGGCAGGCCCATGTGCGGCAGAAAGTATGGAAATTTTAGATGAAACAGCAAAAGGCTTGAAAGAAATTACACAGAAACTGGATATTAACTTTGTATTCAAATCTTCATTTGACAAAGCTAACCGTTCCTCAATAAATTCTTTTCGCGGCCCCGGAATGGAAAAAGGGCTTGAAATGCTGCAAACAATCAAGTCCAGATATAATGTGCCTATAGTTACTGATATCCATACACCTGATCAGGCTGAACCGGTTAGCACAGTGGCAGATATTTTACAAATTCCGGCTTTCTTATGCAGACAAACTGATTTACTTGTTGCGGCAGCTAAAACAGGTAAAATTGTCAATATAAAAAAAGGACAGTTCCTTGCTCCGGAACAAATGGGTCCGCTGGTTAAAAAGGTTGAAGACTCAGGTAATAATAATATTTTACTGACGGACAGAGGAACTTCTTTCGGTTATAACAATCTTGTTGTAGACTTCAGGGCTATTTCAATAATGCAGGAATTCGGATACCCTGTTGTATTTGATGCAACACACAGCGTTCAGCTTCCTGGAGCTTGCGGAACAAGCTCAGGGGGGGACAGAAGATTTGTTCCTCCTCTTGCAAAAGCAGCTATGGCTGTTGGTGCGAATGTATTGTTCTTTGAAATTCATCCGGAACCTGATAAGGCACTTTGTGATGGTGCTAATATGGTTGCATTAAAAGATGCGGAAGAATTATTCAGACACTGTAAAGATATTTTTGAGATTGTAAGGAAATGAATATAAACACATTTATAGCAGGTCCTATTGACGCCAATAACTACCTTTTAACCGATGGAGATGAAGCTGTTTTAATTGACTGCTCCGAAGTTAAGCCGGAAATTTTAAAAGAGCTTGATAACAAAAAACTTAAATATATTCTTTTGACCCATGGACACTTTGACCATGTACTTGGAGTTAACGGAATGCGTGAAAAAACAGGCGCAAAAGTTCTCGTAAATAAAGAAGATACCCCAAGAATGGAAGAATCCGCAAATATAATGAGAACTTTCGGGGTTCAAGGCGTTGATATTCCAAAAGCTGATGACTACATCAATGACGGTGAGGTTATAAAATTTGGAAACACTGAAATAAAAGTTTTAGCAACACCCGGCCATACAGAGGGCGGAGTCTGCTATTTGGTTGACGGTAAACTGTTTTCGGGAGATACTTTATTCAGAGACAGTGTAGGAAGAACGGACTTGCCGGGCGGAAACTTTAAAAAACTTTCAGGCAGTGTTAAAAATAAGCTTTTTAACCTTGATGAAAATATCACAGTGTATCCGGGGCACGGCCCTAAAACTACAATAGCATACGAAAAAAAATATAATGAATTAATATAAGAGGAAAAAATGAAAAATCAATTGGAAAATATTTACAAAAGCGCAACAGAAGCTCTTGAAAATGCTTCTTCTATAAATGATATAGAAGAAATCCGAACAAAATATTTAAGCCGTAAAGGTGAATTTAATGAAATTAAAAAAGGTTTAAAAGATCTATCTGATGAAGATAAAAGAACTGTAGGCGCTCTAGCAAATGAAATTACACAAAAACTTGAGACAGGTTTGAAACTTAAATACGATGAGTTTTACAAAAAGGAACTAAACGAAAAACTACAAAA
The DNA here is from genome assembly GCA_947857085.1 of Candidatus Gastranaerophilales bacterium. Taxonomy (GTDB): domain Bacteria; phylum Cyanobacteriota; class Vampirovibrionia; order Gastranaerophilales; family Gastranaerophilaceae; genus SIG32. The sequence goes on from CANUDF010000051.1 coordinate 12,779, forward strand.
AGAAAGAATTGATGTAACCTTACCCGGCAAGTATACACAGGCAGGACATACTCATCCATTAACATCAACAACAAATGAAATTGTGTCTATTTTCCAGAATCTCGGTTTTTCAGTCGTAAATGATGATTTGTCACCCGAAGTTGAAACAGAATATTATAACTTTGATATGTTGAATGTTCCTAAAGACCACCCTGCAAGAGATATGCAGGATACATTCTACACAAAACTTGCTAAAAACGTTGTTTTGAGAAGCCAGACCTCGGGCGCTCAAATTCACGCTATGGAAGGTAAAAACCCGCCTATATGTGTAGTTGCACCTGGCAGAGTATACAGAAATGAAAATATTAATGCACGCAAAAACAATTTCTTCCATCAAATTGAAGGACTTTATGTTGATAAAGACATTACATTTGGTGATTTAAAAGGTGTTTTAAATGAATTTATCAGACTATATTTTGGTGCAAGCCGTCCGACACGTTTTAGAAGCAGTTTTTTCCCGTTTACAGAACCATCAGCTGAGATAGATGTTCAATGCATTATGTGTGAGGGAAAAGGCTGCCGGACATGTTCAGGAACAGGCTGGCTTGAAATTCTGGGCGCCGGTATGGTTGATCCAAACGTATTAAAGGGTGTTGGAATTGATCCGGATGTCTATTCCGGTTTCGCTTTCGGTATGGGTGTTGAAAGACTTGCAATGCTTAAATATGCAATTGATGACATAAGACTATTCTTTAACAACGATATAAGATTTTTAGAACAATTTAAAGACTAAAAAAGAGGCTCGGAAGCCTCTTTTTTAGTAGTTTATAATTTTTAGAATTCCTTCCCCTTACGGCTCCGGCTTAGTATTATTATTTATAGTTTTTAGAATTCCTTCCCCTTGTGGCTCCGGTTTAGTATTATTATTTATAGTTTTTAGAATTCCTTCCCCTTGTGGCTCCGGTTTAG
>CANUDF010000052.1 GCA_947857085.1 Candidatus Gastranaerophilales bacterium
GAAAATTGCAACGATAATGCGATTACTACGCAGACTGCGTCTGCTCGTAATGACAAGGGACACTTCAGTGGCACGCAGTGCCGGGTGAGGGTCAAAAAGGCCGCCTTCACGCTAGCCGAGGTTTTAATCACTCTTGCAATAATCGGCATTGTTGCAGCATTAACTATTCCGACACTTGTTCAAAATTATCAAGAGAGAGCTTGGAATACTGCGGCAACAGTGTTTGAAAGAAAACTTGAAGAAGCTTTAAAGGTTATGAATACTCAACAAACTTTGGCTGGATACAGAAACACCGAGGATTTTGTTAATGAGTTAAGCAAACACTTCAAAATTACTAAGATATGTAAAAACGATGACTTAACTTCTTGTTTTTCTGACAAAGTATACTGGGGTACAGAAAATGAAGAAATAGAGATTTCTAATATTAAAAATGCAAGCAAGTTTGGTCAAAAAGATTGGAATACAGAAACAATAGGATTACAATTTGCGAATGGCACAACAGGGATTATTGCTTACAATCCTGATTGCAGACAAGACCCGTACAGCAACCAAATAACAGGAACAAGTTGTTTAGCATTATTATATGATACCTCTGGTATGAAGAATCCTAATACTCAAAACAAAGATTTAAGAAGTATTAACGTTGCAAGCTTAGGCGGAAGTAATTGTGCGTTCGAATTAGACGGCGTTTGTTTTACTGCGCCGTTTGTACCCGATGCTCACATATGGAATGCGTGTGACACATATGGTAAAACAACAGATCCGGATGATCTAAAATTTATGAGCGATAATGGCATAGAATATTGTATGAGCTCAAGTTACGGAAAAAGTGACTATTGGGCTGGTGCAGTAGAAAGATGTGGCGGCGTTGACAAAATGCCGACAATGGCACAAGTAGCAAAGATAGCAGATTATGTATATAACACATCAGGAATAGGGGCTAAACAAAACGTGGCAAGCTTAACACTAGATAATGACAAGGTAGCCTCTCTGGGCTTTACCAAAGACTCTTCCGGCTGGTTTTACGTCTGGTCTGGTGAGGAGGACAGCAGTTACCACGCATACTCCCGTACATTCCTCTCTACCGGCACGAATTACAACTACACCACCCGTAACTACAGCCTCAAACAGGCGGTTTGCTTAGGTGATTAGCAATAAACTTAACATAAAAAAGAGAGACTGTTGTTACAGTCTCTCTTTTTTATTAATTGTATAAAACTATGCTTTAGCAGCACCTGACTTTTCAATGATTTCTTTTTCAATGTTAGCAGGAACTTGCTCGTAGCATTTGAATTCCATTGAGAAAGTACCGCGTCCTTGAGTTTTTGAACGGATATCTGTTGCATAACCGAACATTTCTGCAAGAGGTACAATCGCATTGATTTTTTGAATTCCTGTACCTTCGATAATTTCCATACCTTCAACACGGCCGCGGCGGGATGAAATATCACCGATAATGTCGCCTGTGTTTTCTTCCGGAACTTCGATTTCAACTTTCATCATAGGTTCAAGAATACAAGGTTTAGCTTTGCGGCAGCCTTCTTTGATTGCCATAGAACCTGCTATTTTGAACGCCATTTCAGAAGAGTCGACTTCGTGATATGAACCATCGTAAAGTTCAACTTTAACGTCAATCATCGGGAATCCTGCTAAGATACCGCCTTCAAGAGCTTCTTCCATACCTTTTCTTGCAGGTTCGATGTATTCTTTAGGAATAGCACCACCGACGATTTTGTTTTCAAATACAAATCCGGCATTTTCATCAGCAGGTGAAATTTTGATTTTAACGTGACCGTATTGACCTTTACCACCTGATTGACGGATGAATTTAGAATCCTGATCAGAATTTCCCCGGATAGTTTCACGGTAAGCAACCTGAGGTTTACCAACGTTAGCGTCAACTTTGAATTCACGTAACAAACGGTCAACAATGATATCTAAGTGAAGTTCACCCATACCTGAAATAATTGTTTGACCTGTCTCTGTATCTGATTTAACTCTGAATGACGGATCTTCTTCTGCAAGTTTTTGAAGAGCCATACCCATTTTATCCTGATCAGCTTTTGTTTTTGGTTCAATAGCAACTGAAATTACAGGCTCAGGGAATGACATTCTTTCCAGAATAATCGGAGCTTTTTCATCACACAATGTATCACCTGTTGTTGTATCTTTCAAACCAACTGCTGCACAGATGTCACCAGCGTAAACTTCATTTTCTTCAATTCTCTGGTCAGCGTACATTTGAACAAGTCTTGAAATACGTTCTTTTTTACCGTTAGTAGCGTTAAGAACATAAGAACCTGAAGTTAATTTACCGGAATATATTCTCAAGAAAGTTAAGCGGCCTACATAAGGGTCTGTCATAACTTTAAATGCAAGAGCTGAGAACGGTTCGTCATCAGATGAATGTCTTTCAACTTTTGTACCGTCTTCAAGTTCACCTTCAATAGCTTTTACATCAACAGGTGACGGCATTAATTCAACGATTGAATCCAATAACAATTGAACACCTTTGTTTTTGAAAGCTGTACCGCAGGTTACCGGAACAATTTTATTGTCGCAAACTGCTTTTCTCAAGCCTTTTTTCAATTCTTCAATTGAAATTTCTTCGCCTTCAAGGTATTTCATCATTAATTCATCATCATTTTCTGCAATTGCTTCAACTAAAGCTTCTCTGTATTCTTTAGCTTTATCAAGCATATCAGCAGGAATATCTTCTACTTGAATATCAGTACCTAAGTCATTTGTATAAATATAAGCTTTCATTTCAAACAAGTCGATAAGACCTTTAAATTGATCTTCAGCACCTATAGGTAATCTGATAGGATGTGCATTACCGCCTAAACGGTTTCTAATTTGGTCAACTACACGATAGAAGTTAGCGCCTGTTCTATCCATTTTGTTAACAAATACCATACGTGGAACTTCATATCTGTTTGCTTGTCTCCAAACTGTTTCTGATTGTGATTGAACACCGCCAACCGCGCAGAACACAGCAACAACACCATCCAATACACGTAAAGAACGTTCAACTTCAATTGTAAAGTCAACGTGCCCCGGGGTGTCGATTACGTTAATCTGGTGGCCTTTCCAGGACGCTGTAACAGCAGCTGACTGAATTGTAATACCTCTTTCACGTTCTTGTTCCATAAAGTCGGTTACCGCTGCACCATCGTGAACTTCACCGATTTTGTGAGTTTTACCGGTATAGAACAAAATACGCTCAGTTGTAGTGGTTTTACCGGCATCAATGTGAGCGGCAATACCAATGTTTCTAATTTTCTCTAATGGAGTTTTTCTAGCCATTTTGTTTTTTCCTTTTTTATATTATTGTGTACTTCTGCTATTTATAAGCTACATAAAAATTATTACATAAAAATAATTTTTATCAAGAAAAAGTGTACTGAGTACGCAAATTTTGTTTACACAAAATTTTACAATATTTTTATTTTTGTACTACAATTTAAAGCATAGTTATCTAATATAAAAAGAGGGGAAAAAATGCAAATATCATTAAATTGGTTAAACGAATTCGTTGACTTATCTGATAAAGAGCCGGAACAGATAGCACACGAACTTACAATGAGCGGTCTGGAAGTTGAGGCTGTTGAAGAAGTTAAACCAAAATTTACCAATATAAAAACAGTTAAAATCGAAAGAATAGATAATCACCCGAATTCTGACAGACTTCACCTTGTAACAGTTAACACGGGTTCAGAATTAAAAACAGTAGTCTGCGGGGCGCAAAACATTGCAGAAGGTCAAATTGTTCCTTATGCAAGCGTTGGCAGCCAGGTTTTAGATAGAAAAACTGGTGAAATGTTTACACTTACTCCAGCCGTAATCCGCGGGGTTGAATCACAAGGCATGCTGTGTTCAGCTGATGAATTAGGTGTTTCCGAAAGGAACTATCAGGAAGAAGACGGTATTTTGATACTTAACAGAATTTTCCCTGATGTTGAAATCGGATTGAATGTTGAAGATGTTTTAGGATTTGAAAAAGATTATATTATTGATGTTGCCCCCACTGCAAACAGAGGTGACGAAATGTCTGTTCTCGGTGTTGCAAGAGAGTTAAGCGCTGTTTTTGACAAACCTCTTAAATTCAATCCTGTTGAATGCACAAAAGATTTATCAACAAATGAATTTGAAGTTGAAATTATTGACAATGATGTTTGCAAATACTATTCAATAGGTGTTCTTAAAGATATTAAAATCAAGCCGTCGCCTGATTGGATGCAAAAAAGACTTATCTCATCAGGCGTCCGTGCAATAAACAACGTTGTAGATATTACAAACTATGTTATGCTGGAATACGGAACACCGTTACACGCATTTGATTTTGACAAATTAAACGGATATCTTTGCGTCCGACGTGCAAAAGAGGGAGAAAAACTTGTTACGCTTGACAGTGTTGAAAGAACCCTCACAACAGACAGCGTTCTTATTGCAACAAAAGAATGCGGGGTTTGCTTAGGCGGTGTTTTCGGCGGTGAAAACTCCGAAATCGACGACAATACAAGAAACATTGCGCTTGAAGCCGCGTACTTCACTCCTGCAAGCAACAGAAAATCAGCCCACAGTGTAGGTTACAGAAGTGACGCCTGCGCCAGATTTGAAAGAGGTATTGATATTGAGGCTGTAAGACCTGCATTAATGCGTGCAATGCAATTACTTGTTGAATATGCGGACGCAAAAGTTACAGGCGTTGTTGAAACAGGCAGAAACAAACTCGAGCCTATTGAAATAACCTTAAGATTCCCGCAGGTAAAAAGAATTTTGGGCTGCTCAATTGAACCTGAACGCTGCATTAATATTTTAAACAATTTAGGTTTCAAAAAACTGGGCGGGAATGAAACTGCTGCAAAATTTCAGGTTCCGTCATGGCGTGCTTATGATGTAACCCGCGAAATTGATTTGATTGAAGAAATCGCCCGTATTAATGGTTATGACAAAATTGCTCCGACTTTGCCGAGCAAAAACCAAATGCCTGAAATTTCACTTGAAGAAAAAGTTATCTACAAGGTTAATAACCTTATGAGAGCTTCCGGCTTGAGTGAAATAATTACAAGTTCACTTATAGGAAAATCTCTGCTTGATAAATATATGGTGCCGTTTAATGAAGAAAAAGCCGTTTATGTTGAAAATGCAGCAAGCGAAGAATATTCAATGCTTCGTCAAACTCTTGCCGCAAGTGTTTTAAACATTATGAAAAGCAACTTTGACAACGGACAAAAAACTTTCTGGGGTTATGAAATAGGCAAAACTTATGAAATTACCGGTGAAGCAGATGAAAAAACTTCTGGAGTAAAAGAATCAAAAGTTCTGGCAGGCGTTTTGACAGGTAATGTTGAAAACTCCAAATGGCAAGAAACAGGAATACTGGATTTCTATACTGTTAAAGGTATATTTGAACATTTATTTGAAGAACTGGGTGTTGAAAGAAGAATTAAAATTCAGGCGTTTGACGGCATAGATTATATGCACCCGTACAGAACAGCCCAAGTGCTTTTGCTTGGCAAAAAACCTGAACCTATCGGATATTTCGGACAAATCCATCCGCTTTTAAAAGACAAATTAAAATTAAATCAGGATGCATTTATGTTTGAAATCAATCTTGATACTTTAATTTCAGCAGTAAAAGAAACCGTTCCACGCTTCAAAAAACTTGCACAATTCCCTGAAGTACGCAGAGACCTTGCATTCATTATTGACGAAAAAGTTACTTTTGACGAAATCCAAAAAGTAATTAAAGGTGCTGTTCAGCAAAATATTTTCAAGGGAAGTGAAGTATTTGACGTTTATCAGGGCGAACACGTTGATAAAGGCTATAAGAGCCTTGCATTCCGTATAAAAATGCAGGATGAAAACGCAACGCTTACCGATGAAATTATTGAAAAACAAATGCAATCTGTAAGAGAAAAGCTTCAAAAAACATACGCTGATATATCTTTCAGAGAATAAAACATAAAGGAGAATTTATGAAAAAACTGATAGTATCTTTGATTTTGTTACTCGGTTTAATTTTACCAGTAAATGCGGCAGATATCATGCCTGTTAACGTGGAACCAAACGACATAAGAACTATCGGTGTATATCAGGCTCCGAAAAATATAACTTTGTACAAAGAACCAGACGAAACTTCGGACATTATAAACAGTATAAAATGGACTGGAGTTGATATTTTTCCTGAGGCAGTAAAACACAGCGACCTGTTTATGGTATTCATTCCGTCAAAAGAGCTTGGGTATCTTGCTGTAACCGATGAGATTGAAGATTGGGTAGAAGTTATATATAATCACAAAACCGGTGAAACAGGCTGGATGAAAAAGGATGATCCTTATAAGTTCCTGACCTGGATTAACTTTTATAATATGTACGGAAAAAAATACGGCTTATATGTATTAAAAGGAGCACCCGAAAGCGTCAACAGCATACGCAGCGCAACCGATGACAGCTCCCAGCTGATTGCTGAAATGAATATGCCGACAAAAATAAAACTGAATGTTATCCGCGGCAACTGGGCATTGGTAAGCGTTCTTGACCTTGACAGAGCACCAAAAACCGGCTATATCCGCTGGCGCGGCGATGACGGAATAAGATATTTATTTCCTGCTATAAAGTAGGTTTGACTACTTGGATATTAAAAACATTTTTCCCTAAAATACTTTCAGAAAACTCTTTTACAAATTCTATAAAATCAGGGGTCATTTCGTCATCAAGAATTTTTATGTTATATGTAGTGTTTGGATGAGTTTTTAAATATTTTTCCATGGATGTTTTTATCCCGTTATTTGGAATTCTTTTTTGTTTCAATGGTACAAACATTAATTTATTTAATAAATTTAAATAGAAAAATTGATTAGACTTAATTAAACTGCTTGGTAAATTCGTAAAAAATTCACTATCGGAAATTAAAGGTTTATTATTAAGTAAACAGATACAGTTTTTGTTAAACCTTAGTATTTTTATCCTTTGTATTATAGTTTTAGGTGAGTTGTAAAATAGAGTCGGAACTTTAAGTAATGTAGGCATATAAGTATTTGCTGTCATTCCATAATCCGAAAAATATCTAACGACTTCTCTTACATTCTTTTCTATGGTACTTGGCTTTTGGAAAAATAGCTGAGGCTGCCTTACTGCACTTTTGATACAATCCGATACAGTTAAGCCTTCGTCTTCAAAAAGGTTTGTTAAATCACGGATATTCTTTTCTATAGTACTTGGCTTTTGGTAAAATAGCTGAGGCTGCCTTACTGCACTTTTGATATAATCCGATACAGTTAAGCCTTCGTCTTCAAAACGGTTTACTAAATCACGGATATTCTTTTCTATGGTACCTGGCTTTTGGTAAAATAGCTGAGGATGTCTTACTGCACTTTTAATACAATCTGATACAGTTAAGCCTTCGCCTTCAAAACGGCTTGCTAAATCGCGTATATTTCTTTCTACGGTACTTGGCTTTTGATAAAATAATGAAGGCTGTTTTACTGCACTTTTAATACAATCCGATACAGTTAAGCCTTCGTCTTCAAAAAGGCTTGTTAAATCACGGATATTCTTTTCTATAGTACTTGGCTTTTGGTAAAATAGCTGAGGCTGCCTTAACGCACTTTTGATATAATCCGATACAGTTAAGCCTTCATCTTCAAAACAACTTACTAAATCGCGAATATTCTTTTCTATGGTGCTTGGTGTTAGATAAAATAGCTGAGGATGTCTTACTGCACTTTTGATATAATCCGAAGCAGTCAAACCAGCATATGAAAAAGTATTCACTATAAATTTTATGTTTTGTTCTATTTCTTCATCACTAAGAGATAACAGGTAAGGAACTTGTATAAAAATTGAATGTGTTATTTTATCAAGTTCGCTATCGGCTATTGTTCCCTTCAACATTCTTTCTTTAAATTTAGTCAATTTTTCTTTTATTTGTAAAGGTAATGTACCTTGTTCTATTTGTGCTTGTAATATACTTCCCTTAATTTTGTAATACATATATGCTTGTGATATATTATGCTCCTCCGCCATGGAGGCATAAGTTTTCTTTGCAGCTGCTATCCCAAAATACTCTTTTACCAAATCCGTATGTTTACCTAGATTCAACTGAGCTATTTGAGACTTGAACATAGCACGTTCTTCATCTGAACGATTACTTAACGGTTTAAGTATTTTTTCTTCGGATAATACATTTAACAACCCGTAATTACTGTCTGCTGTAAAACCCTCATCTAGAGATCTTACTCCCGATTGAGTAATTCTTGCATTGTTAAGTTTTCTCTTGGCATTAATTACTTTTTTAATTGCATCTACAGGATCTTCTTCTTTGTTAAAATTTTCAAGAAGGTCGAATAAGGCCAAAACTTTTTCTTGATATATGTCGTCGGTTATATAGTACTTATTTGCTTGACTTTTTTGTTTTAATATCGGGTCAACCAAATTAAAAATTTCATTTCGTGCTTCTTCATCCCCTGTCTTAAGATATTTATCCGTAAGTTTACGTAATAATGCATCAAAATCTTTATTTTGTGAAGTAAATGTTAGTCTGTTAATATTTGTTATCAGCATATTATTTATTAAAACTGCACAGAATATTTTTTGCGTGACACGGCGTTAATGCTTAACAATACTCAAAAAACTCTCGACAATTGATTTTGTTTATTATAGGATTGTGTCACATGCAGAATATAAATAGTAAAGGAGAATTTTATTATGCAAGTTATATTAAAAAAAGATGTTCAAAACCTAGGAGAAGCTGGTGACATCGTTAATGTAAAAGACGGTTACGCAAGAAACTTCTTGCTGCCTCAAGCTGTTGCTGAAGTTGCAACCCAAGGTGCACTTGAAAACCGTGAAAAGAATTTAGCAAGAATTAAAGCTAAACAAGAAAAATTACACGCTGAAGCCCTGGCTAAAGCTGAACAAATCGAAAAATTCGGCAAATTGGAATTATCTGCTAAAGCCGGTGAATCAGGAAAATTATTCGGTACAATCACTACTAAAAAATTGACTGAAGAACTTCAAGCTAAGGCTGGTATTGAAGTTGACAGAAAGAACGTTTCTCTAAACGCACCTATCAATAAAATCGGTGAATACAAAATGTTAATCAAATTAACATCTAAAGTTAAATGCGAATTGACAGTTGTTGTTACCGCTTCAGAAGTTGTTAAAGAATCTATTGAAGAAGAAGTTGAAGAAACATCTGAAGAATAAGACTGCGGGGTGAGGCAATAATATATGGAATGCTTAGCAATCGGTTCATTGCCTTATAAAAACCCTGATGATGCCATAAAAACTGTACAAAAATATTTTTACAATATACCGTTTTGGCCGCAATTAGCAAAAGTAAGTAAGAATGAAGACATGACTATCCAGTTTTTGGAAGGAATGCCTTCATTTTTTGTTTCAGAAAATAACAACTTTTATTTTGATACTGAAAAAGAAAAATTTTTTGAAGATACCGAACAATTTTTTATAGATTATGAAGAAATAATCGGAAGTAGAAACTATACTTTATTAGAAAAATTCCGGATAAGTGAAGATTTTTCTTCAACATTCAAACCATTTATTGAAATTGTTAAAAATAATCATTGTAAATATGCAAAAGGTCAAATTATCGGTCCGTTTACACTTGCGACAACGCTTACAGATAAAAATGGACGCAGCGCAATATATGACGACACATTAAGAGAAATCATAGTAAAGACATTATCATTGAAAGCGTTATGGCAGATTAAACATATTAAACAAGCCGGAGCAATACCTATAATTTTTATTGATGAACCGTCAATTTCTCAGCTTGGAAACTCTGCCTATTTGACTGTTTCAAAGAAAGATGTTACAGCAATACTAAGCGAAATTATTGAAATAATAAAGGGAAACGGAGCTCTGGCAGCATTACACTGCTGCGGAAAATGTGACTGGAGCGTTCCTATAAAAACCGGTCTTGATATTATAAGTTTAGATGCTTATTCATATTCAAGAAATTTAAGTATTTTTCATAAAGATATCAAAACATTTCTGGAACAAGGCGGTCAAATTGCATGGGGAATAGTCCCTACACTGGACAGAGATGCTCTGGAAAAAGCTGATTTAACTTTAATGCTTTCTAAATTTGATAAAGCCGTTAACTATTTGACTAAAAAAGGAATTAATGAGAAACTTGTCATAGACAATTCTTTTGTAACACCATCCTGCGGGGCAGGAGCATTAACAGAAGAACTTGCTGAAAAAGCAATGAAATTAACGCGTGAACTATCAGACAGTTTAAAAGAGAGGTATAATGACAATTAAACTTGCAGTTACAGGAAAAAGCGGAAGCGGTAAAACTACTATTACTAAAGCTTTTTTAAATATTTTAAAAGAAATGTTTCCTGAAAAATCTATACTATTATTTGATAATGACTTGACAAGCGAATTAGGGCACAGTTTCGGACTTGATATAAGAAACACAATATACGGTATAAGAAGTGGAAAACATGAATATAAAACCGGTATTCCTGAAAATATGTCAAAACAGGAATATATTGAGTGGGCTATGGAAGATATAGTTGTCCAGCTGGAAGAAAATGTCGATATAATCGTATCATGGTTTGTTGGTTCAAAAGACTGCCGTTGTCCCATTACCGGACAGATTAATGATGCCGTTTTAAAACTTATTGAACGCTATGACATTGTAATTTTTGACTGCGAATTTGATTTAAAATACCTTAACCAGCTTGTAGATACAGATATTGATACAACCATAATCGTTGCGAACCCGAGTGAGGATTCTGCTCATCTTGCAAAACGTATTGAGGAATTCAGTGCAAAATATGCAGCCGGCGGACAACTGGGTGTAGTAATAAACAAGGTCATAAACAATGATTTAACCGGGGTAAGTGAATTGCTTAAAAAATATGACTTAGATGTTCTTGGAGTAATTCCATATGATAAACATCTTGAGGATAGACCTGTGCAGAAAGAATCAAAAGTTGTTCAGGAAGCAATCAAACTATTTTATTTCAGATTAAATTTACCACAGATAAAAATTTGATAGAAAGGAACATATGACAATAATTCTTGATGGAAAAGCTTTAAGAGAAAAAATTTTAGCCGGACTAAAATTAAAAATAGATAATTATACAAAAAAACCTACTCTTGTTGTCATACTTATCGGCAAAAATCCTGCAAGCCAAATTTATGTAAATAATAAAAAGAAAACTGCTGAAAAAATCGGGATAAATTCAATTGTTATAAACTACCCTGAAAATGTTTCGGAACAAGAGATTATTTTAAAAATCCACGAATTAAATAAAGATGACAATGTTGATGCAATTCTGGTTCAATTACCATTACCTAAACATATATCAAAGGAAAATATTATAAAAATGATTGACCCTAAAAAAGATGTAGATGGTTTCAGTCCTTATAACTTCGGTCAACTATTTTCTGGCGGAACCCCTTTTGTATATCCTTGTACGCCAAAGGGTATTTTGTTGCTGCTTGACGAATATAATATTGAACTGGAGGGAAAACATGCAGTAATAATCGGACGTTCAAATATAGTAGGCAAACCTTTAGCACAGATGTTTTTAGATAGAAATGCAACTGTAACAATATGCCACAGCCGTACAAAAAACCTTGCAGATATAACAAAAACTGCAGATATTCTTGTGTCTGCAGTAGGGGAAAATATAATAGAAGAAAAAATGTTAAAATCCGGTTGTGTGGTTGTAGATGTAGGCATTTTCAAAGATGCAAGCGGTAGAACTCGCGGAGATGTTGACTTTGAAAATGTTTCAAAAATTGCATCATACATTTCACCAGTTCCGGGCGGCGTCGGTCCAATGACAATTACGTCATTGATGCTCAACACCGTAGAACTCTTTGAGAAACATTTAAGTTAACTTATTAACTGCCGATTAAGTTCAAGCCGCAGCTGTTCTTAATATTATTGTTAACCATTGTCTTCAAGCTTGAGATTTCGTTATCAAGCAATTGAATTTGGGAATCCAGCGTATCTTGTCTTGACTCAAGATATTCTTCTGTTTGCTGTAATCCAATATAGTATGCGTCATTATCAAGATCTGCATCTTCGCCTACTTCATTTGCATAATAACCCATCTCTTTTGAAACCCAGTTTGCTTCATTCATTACCAATGTTTGTTCAAATTGAAGCTGGTTTCTTTGTAAAATAAATAAACTCTTTTGTGAATCTACCGCTAAAAATGACATATCAGCTCTCCTTATGGTTGTACTCTTCTCTTATAAATATAAAGTATTTTAAAAATCTCCGATTTCAGAGTTTATATTTTTTGTAACATTTGTTTACATTCATGAAAAATCTTGACAAAAGTTCCATAATACAGTTTAATTAAGAAAAAAGGAGGATTAATATTATGAAAACAATTACTACAAGAGCGGTTCAGATAGTCACCCCCCCCCGAGTTACACGTCCTGTCTAGATTTCAAAGGCTTTA
>CANUDF010000053.1 GCA_947857085.1 Candidatus Gastranaerophilales bacterium
CTGCCAAAATATGCGCTCTGATTTTAGCTTTTTTAAGGAAGAAAATAGTTCTTCTTGTAACTATTTCAACTCTGTGTTCAACAAATTCATCCAGAACCTGTTTAAGGTTCATAAGACGCGGCTGTTTTCCGCATAACGCAAGCATGTTAACACCGAAAGTGGTTGCAAGCTGAGTATATTTGAATAAGTTATTTTTAACAACATCAGGTTTAGCGTCGCGTTTGAGCTCAATAACTATTCTCATACCTTCGCGGTCTGATTCATCGCGGATATCGGAGATACCTGTAATTCTCTGGTCTTTAACAAGTTCTGCAATTTTTTCAATAAGCATAGCTTTGTTAACCTGATAAGGAATTTCGGTAACAACAATCGCTGTTCTTGATTGTCTTCCGCCGCCGCCTGCAATTTCTTCAAATCCTGCAACAGCAGACATTTTAATGGAGCCCCTGCCTGTTTCGTAAGCCTGTTTGATATCATTAAGCCCGATAATTGTAGCAGCAGTCGGAAAGTCCGGTCCTTTGATGTGTTCCATAAGTTCCGCAACCGTAATATCAGGGTTTTCAATTAAGGCAATTGTACCGTCAACTATTTCGCAAAGGTTATGAGGAGGTATATTTGTTGCCATACCAACCGCAATACCTGAAACCCCGTTTAATAATAACATAGGAAGTCTTACAGGCAATACGGACGGCTCCTGTAAAGAACCGTCGAAGTTAGGTTCAAATTCAACTGTTTCACAATCAATATCAGCAAGCATTGATTGTGTAATTTTATGCATACGTGCTTCTGTATAACGCATAGCAGCAGCTCCGTCGCCGTCAACCGAACCAAAGTTTCCGTGGCCGTCAACTGTTAAGTACCTTGTTGAAAAATCCTGCGCCATACGAACAAGTGCTTCATAAACCGCACTGTCGCCGTGAGGGTGGTATTTACCAAGAACTTCACCGACAATACGCGCACATTTCTTAAACGGTTTGTCCGGTGTCATACCGAGTTCATTCATTGCATATAAAATCCGTCTGTGAACGGGTTTTAATCCGTCACGAACATCCGGTAATGCACGACCTACAATAACGCTCATTGCATAGTCAATGTATGAACGTTTCATTTCTTCTCTTATATTAACCGGAACTATTTTTCCATCATCAAAAATATTTTGCTGGCTCAAAATCTTCTCCTTACCCTTAGTCTATATTAAAATTATAGCACAAAAGTCCCTAAAAGTAGTAATTTTAAAGTAATCTTTACATAGAGTTAAGGACTTGCATACCCATTAAAAATTTGATACAATGCGAAAGTAGATTTCAATGGAGGAAATAAATGAAACAGTCAACAAAAACGAACCTCGGGGGGGGCGGCAGTCAAAAACTAGTCATATTAAGGCTGATTGACAAAATGTTAAAAAGTAACTATAATTCTGGTATGATGAATTATAGTTACAGAGATTATATGAAAAGAGGTTTTACCCTTTCTGAAGTTTTAATTACACTTGCAATTATCGGGGTTGTTGCAGCGCTTACAATTCCAACAATCAGTTCAAATATCCAGAACGCTGCTTTAAAAAACCAGTTTAAGAAGTTTTATAGTACATTTTTAAGAGCTGTACAGGGTATTCAAACGATAGAGGCTCGTCCTGTAAGATGCCATTACTGGACTTCTTTACCATACAAATGTACAGTTACATGCAAAGATGAAGACAAAAATGAGTACGGAAACTGTCTAGGAAACCTGTTGTGCGCAGAAACAGGAGAGGCTGTGCCGGATGATATAAATGGTCCGCGTACTGATTGCAGCTGGTTTTTTGATGAGCTTTTTAATAAGACTTTAAAAATTGCAAAAAAATGTGAAGATCATGCTTATGACAATGGATGTTTACCAAAAGATATAAAGGGATTAGATAAAGTACAACTCGAACATTATCCGGATTCTAATCCTAATCCGGATGGCGATTTTTCTGATAATAAAATCAAGAATAACTATGCTGTTTACGTATTACAGGATGGTTCTTACATAATATTATACGGTAAGTCTCATCCCTTGTTTGCATTTGATATAAACGGTCAAAAGGGGCCTAATAAATGGGGTTATGACATATTTGCAGTTACTTTGAGAGGCTCAGAAAATAATGGTATAGAAACATTTAAAAACTACTCCTCTTATGCGGAAAAAGGCGGCAAAAAATTTGAGGAGATGCTGGAAGAAACAGGTTTAAAATAATGTTTTCCATGTCATTACGAGGAGAATGCCTAGCATTCGACGTAGTAATCGCATTATTGTCAAACTTCAACGACAGTGGGATTACTACTCAGGCTAGGGCCTGCTCGTAATGACATTAAACCCCTCACCCTTCCCCTCTCCCTCAAGAGTTGAGGGAAGTTAGTCCGCTATGCAAACTGCCTGTCCGTTGTTGTAGCCACGGAAACGAATGCGCATGCTCGTGTAGGTAGAGTTGAAGTATCGGGTATCTAACCTGTCCTGGTTGGTCTCCTCACCTGTCCAAACACTGAACGAAGAGCCTGAAGAAGTTGAGAAGCCAATCTCTGCTACCTTGTCATAGTCAAGTGTTAAACTTAATACATCTTGGTCAGTACCAATTCCTGATGTGTTGTATACATATTCAGCAATTTTAGCAACTTCAGCCTTGGTTGATAATCTGCCACCCTCATCTTTACATTTCCTTACTGCGCCCGCAAAATAATCATTACCATTGGAACAATATTGTAGACCTAAGTCTCCTTTTATTGCTTCACACTCTGCATAGGTTAATGCTGTCGGTTTGAACGGTGCACTAGCAAAGCAAAGTCCATTAACTTCAGCATAACAGCCTTTACCAAGCTTAGCGACATTAATAGACTGTAAATCATCTCCTGATTTGTTAGGATTTTTATGACCTGAGGTATCGTATAATATAGCTAAACAGTCAGTGCCTAATTTGTTGTCAGCAAAAGTGATTTTATCATTACTGAACGGGTCTTGAGTACAAGCAGTATTGTAAGCAATTAAACCAGTAGTACCATTTCCAAATTGAACTCCGATAATATTAGTATTATCATTCCAGTTATTAACCCCGAAATTTTTAGCAGTTTTTAAGACATTTACATCAATTTCTTCGTTATCTGTTCCCCAGTAAACTTTGTCTTCAAAACAAGAAGTTAAATCGTCATTCTTACAAATCTTTGTAATTTTTAAGTGTTTACTAAGCTCGTTAACAAAGCTTTCGGTATCTCTGTATCCGGCAAGAGTTTGCTGAGAGTTCATAACCTTAAGAGCTTCGCCTAGTTTTCTTTCAAAGACTTGAGAAGCAGTATCCCATGATTTTCTTTGATAATTCTGCACAAGTGTCGGGATAGTTAAAGCAGCAACAACGCCGATAATAGCTAAAGTAATTAACACTTCTGCCAATGTGAATGCGGCTTTTTTAACGTAACGGTAATGCGATTGCGACAGTCTCTTCGCTCCTTCGCAATGACATAATATCGTGTCTCTGGAGGTTAAGCTACTGCCCCCCCCCCCTGCTAGCAAAGTAGTGATAGTGCGTATTTGCGCTCATTCTTAAATCCTCCGTAATAATTGTGTACCTTTTTATTATATCATTTTTTATCGAAATGGTCAATAAAAAAGAGCCCGCAGGCTCTTTTTTATTTTTCTACCTTTTCTTCTTCTGGCACGAGCGGTTTACTTTCGTTTACATAACCCGTAAGTTGTTTCAAGGCTTGTTTGTAAGCGTTTACGGTTCCGTTTCCGCCTAAACATCCGCCCGGACATGCCATAACCTCAATAAGGTTGCCGAGTTCGCAAACACCGTTTTTCGCATACTTTTTAAGGTCACGGATTGATTGTTTATCTAAACCGTTTATTACAACAGGATATGTCGGCAGGTGCTCAGGCAGCAATGTTTGAACTGCTTTTGCAACACCGCCGGTTACAGCGTAATTTCTTGCTTCGGCTGATGCTTCAGTTTTGAATTCTACTTCGCCGCATTCTGAAACCTGTACACCTAATGCTACAAACCATGCGCCTAATTCTTCATAGTTCAATACAAAATCAACATTAGGATTTTGCATAGCTTCTTTACGTTTTGCATTACAAGGGCTGAAAAATACCGTTATTGCATCTGGGTGTTCTTTTTTAACGATTTCCGCTGTGTAGTATAAAGGTGTTTTTGTATCTGATCTGAAAGGTTTCATTTCAGGAATATGTTTTTCTACAAGTTCGTTATATCCTGCACAGCAAGATGTTGTCATAAATTCAGCACCTGCTTCAAGTCTTTCTTCAAACTCTTTTGCTTCTGTTTTTGTTGTAACATCAGCACCTTGAGCTACTTCATAAACATCAGCAAATCCGAGTTTTATAATAGCTTCTTTCAATTGCGTCGGTTTGCAAGGTAATTGACCCATTATTGCAGGAGCAACCATTGCTATAACCTTTTTACCTGCTTTAATGTTTTTCAATATATCTATAATCTGGCTTTTTTCGTGTACTGCGCCGAACGGACATGCTGAAACGCATTTGCCGCAGGAGATACATTTTTCAAAATCAATTTTTGCATGACCGTCTTCACCTTTTGCAATTGCGCCTACAGGACATGCGTTTTCGCAAGGTACGATAATTTTTGTTATTGCCTGATAAGGGCAAACCTGAACGCACATTCCGCAGTTTTTACATTTTTCAGGATCAATTACAGATTTGCCGTTTTTGATACTTATTGCGCCGAATTTACAAGTGTTTACGCAAGGTCTTGCAACACAGCCCTGACAAAGGTCTGTTACGTAAATTCTTGACGGCACACAGCCTTTGCAAGCTGTTGTTAATACTGTAAGCGGGTCTTTTTCGGGTTCTTTACGCTCAAGAGCGTCTTCTGCAAGTGTTGACAACAATACGCTGTCATCTGCTTCTTCAATTGACATTCCTAAGCCCGCAACTGTTCTGTCACGCAAAATAGCTCTTTCTTTATGGATACAGCATCTGTATGGAACTTCGCTGCCTTTCGGTCTCATTGCATAAGGAATTAAGCGGGTATTTTCCGCAAAATCATCGCTTAAATATGCTTTGATTAACCTTACTAAAATCTCACGTTTCAAATGTGAAGTTTGTTTCGGGGTAGTGTTCATACTCATTTTTCTTCTTCCTTATAGTTATTTAAGTTTACTTTCAATTGCTGCTAAAACTTTTTCCACTGTTGCTTCTTTTATTATATCATCATCAACTTTTACATAAGGCGCTTTTGAAAATTCCCAGTCTATTGAACATAAGCCAAGACATGGTACACCTGATACATCTACTTTATCACCGTATTTCTTGGGTACTAATTCAATTAATTCCTGTAAGTTTGCAGAGCCCATTACAAAACATGTTGTTCCTAAACATACTTTCACACTAACTTTTTTGTCCATACTTTCTTGTCCTCTCTAATAATTCTTTACATATACTGTATGCTTACTTTCTTAAAATACTTATTTTGAAGTACCTCAGAAATTTTTTTGATAATATTTTTACGAATTTCTATTTCAACCGGCAGCGATGGATCGTAATGTGCCTGATTTAATTTTGCACCAACCATAAAGTTTATGCAATCGCTATCTAATAAAAAGTTTACCAGCTTTCCTGCCGCGTTGTCAATATCTGTTGTTCCTGCTTCAAGATATTCTAAAGTTTTTGTTAAGGTTAAAACACCCTCTGTTACCAGATCTACCCCCTCCATGTAAGAACATGACGGAAGTTTACCGATACTTATTGTTGTATCCATTGTTATAGGTTTGTTAAGTTCGCGTGAAATCAGGTTTGCTGTTGTTCCGCCGCAGACAGCTTTTTTACCTTTAAAATTGTCAAACATTTTTGCATATTCGGCATCTTTTGACTGATGATACGGCGGACCTGTGAATACCAGAGATTCACGCGGTTCACGGAAGTACAAAACGCATACGGAAATATCATCTTTAGGATTCCTGTCGGTTTCGATGTTTCTTGCCTGATTAACAAGGTATTGGGAAAGTTCCGAACTTGATATATCAGGGTGTTCTGCAAGTTTGTCTTTTAAAAGTATAATTAAACCGTCGCGTCTTAGTCCTAGTTTTAATCTTCCTCCGCCAAGTCCCGCCTGTGTTACACCGTCTGAACAAAAAATTAGTCTATCACCGAGTTTTAAATCTATTTTATAAATTTTCATTTTTCGGTTTTTAAAAGTTTTTGATTGGATTGTTTCATATTCGGGTTGTAAAACTTCGTTATTTCTTATCCATATAAATTCAGGGTTGCCCTCCTCAACTATTTTGGCGTGTCCGTCGTCGTTTACATCAATTGCCGAAAATGTTGAGTAGCTTATGTGGCGGACTTTGCAGACAGGCAGGGAGTTCATGACGATTTCTGCAGCATGTCTTATTGAAATTTGCTGATTTTCAATAAATCTTAAAAGCATTGTTGCTGTCATGCAGGATAAAATATTTGCTTTAATTCCGCTTCCCAGACCGTCGGATAATACGGCAATAAGACGGGCTTCGTCAGGGTATCGTTTGGACACAAAATAGTCCCCGTAGGCATTCTGGTTATATTTTTTCATTTGACTGCAATCAATGTCAATGAACACCTATTTTTTCTCCTCCGGTTCTTCATCCTTATCATCATAGTCATTTGCAATTGAGCTCAGGAGAGTTTCGGTTTCAACCATGTGTTCGCCCAGAAGACATGCAATTTCCTGAACAATTGAAATGTTTTTGGAAATAACCTCATGTGCTTTTTGCGAAATTTTCTCGCGGTTTGTTTCTGTTTGGGTTACATCTGTTATTACGGCTCCTACAATTTCGTGTTCTTCAATTGTAAATGCGCTTATATCATACAGACGGTTTTTAACCGGAAAACGTTCCTTGTGCAAATCTTTTCCTGTTTTCAAAATTGTTTTGAAAATGTCTGAAAAATCAACAATTCTATCAATGGCGGCACCTGTCATTCCGTCCGGACGTGCTTTGAAGATTTCATACATGTCGCCTGTGAACATTTTCATAAAACTGTCGTTTGCTTCCAGAATGTTCATATTATTGTCGACCATTACAACTGCTGCCGGCATACAGCGTATCATTGCCGCGGCTTTTCTAACGGCAATTTTTCTCATATAAGAAACGCACATTGAGGTTTCCGCATCCCCGTCCAGCAAGGCTTTTGCAAGGTCGCGGCAGGTTGCGTAACCGCAGCCTCCACAGTTAAGTTCGTCATCAACCGTATGCTTGCCTATTTTCTTCAAGGCTTGCAAAATTTCTTCCATTGAATGGTCTGTTTTTACAACTTTTTTTGGTTCAATATTATATTGAACAACAACTTTCGGATTTTTTGGAATTTCGTCGCGTTTTTTTTCTTTTGTTAAAATATCTGATACCATTGTGATACCTGATTTTTCGGAAGATATGCAAGGCCCGCCCACACATCCGCCGTCGCAGGCAAGTGCTTCTATAAATATTGTTTTATCAAGCTTTTCGACATCAAGATTTTTCAAAGCCCTTTGAAGCGAATTCAAACCGCATACCTCCAAAAGTTGAACATTATCGTTCACACCGGATTTTTTGATTGTTTGGTTCATACCGCCGTCTATAGGGTAAAGAGTTCCCTCATAAGCGGATTCAGGTACAAACTGGTAACGGCTGTCTTTTGCTACCTTTGAAATATCAATAATTGCATCGTTAAACCACATCCTGAGTTCTTCAAAGGTTAATGCAACATCAAACAGACCAGAATAAGTAACTTCGTTTTTCTTTCCGATACAAGGGCCTATAAATACAATTGCAATATCATTGCCGTAGGTCTCTTTAAGCATTTTGGAATGCGTCATCAGAGGCGAACCTATTTGCGTAATGTATTGAGTGTATTTAGGCATATAAAATCTTATGTAATCAACAATAACGGGGCAGGCGCTTGAAATAAACAACCCTTTTTCGGCCTCGTTAAGCATTTTTGCTGTTTCAATAGAGACTTCTTGTGCGCCGAGTGCGGTTTCCGAAACATCTTTAAAACCAAGTTGTTTTAAAAGGGCAATCATTTTTTCCGCTGAATTTTCAAAAGACGCTCTCCACGACGGTGCCAGTGAAACGTAAACGTCTTTTCCGCTTAGAATAAGATTTTTGGCCTTATCAATATCGTTTCTCACACGTTTTGCTCCGGCAGGACAGGCTTTTACACAGGCTCCGCAGGCAATACATTTTTCAGGTATAACAGAAGCGTGCCCGTTTTCGATTTTAATTGCTTTTACCGGACATTCCCTGATACATTTATAGCAGTCGTGACATTCGTTTGTTAAAGTGTAAACTGCATTTTGTTTATTCATATATTCTCCTTAGGATGAGTTAATTTTTTTGGATATTTTGTTCTAAAATTTCTTTTAGTTTCTCAGTGTCAACGTTGTTGTATTCTTTGCCGTTGACGATTATATTAGGCCCCGAAGCGCACTTGTTTTCGCATCTTGTGCCTTCAAGATCAATTTCAGCCTCAATTCCGTGTTCTTTAATATATTCTTCCAAAAAAGCTAAGTTCTGCTGGTTTCCGCGTGCAAAACACGAACTTCCCATACATACTGTTATATTTAATTTTGCCATACTGTCCTCTCAATAATACCTATTTTATACCATATATCAATTTATGGCAAGATTTTTTTCTTAAATTCTTCTGCTGTGTCCTTAAGAATTTTTATTTGCCCCTCGTTTAAGTCAGAAATATCAAGGTATTGTTTTTTGTTTACTCCAAGTAGATAATCTGTTGTTACATTAAAAGTTTTTGAGAGTTTTATTAACATATCCAGCGACGGGAATCGGGTTTGTGATTCATAAGCACTTATTATTGATTTTGTGACTTGTAACCTTTCTGCAAGTTGTTCTTGCGTAAGAGACAGCTGTTTCCTGAGCTCCTTTAATCTGGTTCCGAATTCAAGCATAAAATTACTCCTGTTTACTATAAGTAAACCCAGTATATTTTATATGTGTAGACTATTGGTATTATACAAGTACGCTATAAGTTGACAAATGGTAAATTTAATGATAGGATTTTCGATATAAGAAAGGAGGAAAAATGCAGAAAGGTTTTACGTTAGCTGAGGTTTTAATTACTTTAGGTATTATCGGAATTGTTGCGGCATTAACAATTCCAACACTAGTGCAGAGATATACAAATAAGGTAGTAGAAGTACGTCTTATACAATTTTATTCATCAATAAATGAAGCAGTAAGGTTATCAGAAATAGAAAACGGTGATAAGAAATTCTGGTTTAAAGACTTAGAAGGTGCTACACCTGATAAGGATGGAAACCTGCCTTCGACATCCGATGCAGAAGAGTGGTTTAAAGAATACCTTGCTCCATATATGAAGATATCAAAAATCGGGATGTACAAAGATGGAAGTTTATTAGTATATTTTAACAATGGCAGTATGTTGAAAGCTCCACAACATACGACTATGGATTGGTATTATTATCCGGGAGGCGATATGGAAAAATGTTTGAAAAAGCCACAGGCAAGCGGGGTATGTCAATTTGTCTTTAATTTTAGGCCTAATTCAAATGCTTCTGTTTGGAAATATGCTTATGATAAGGGATTTGAAAGTTACTCATACAGATGGGACGGCACAAAAGAGCATGCAATAAATCTATGTTTAGGCAAAGACAGTATCTCGGATGTAGATGACCCTAAAAGATATTGTACACGCTGGATACAGTTAAATAATTGGAAAATTCCCGAAAATTATCCGTATAAAGTAAGTTTTTAAAAATGCTAATTAAGAATTCTTGCGTAAATTTTATCAATGTTTTGCAAGAATTCTTCTTTATCAAAAATCGCGCTAATTTCTTCTGTTGTTAATAATTTACGCACATCTTCATCTTTTAAAAGATTTTCTTTAAAGTTTCCGTGATTATTGAACGCTTCAAGTGAGTTTCTTTGAACGATAGCATAAGCCTCTTCTCGGTTCAAACCTTTTGCAACAAGTGTCAAAAGCACTTTTTGAGAAAATACTATTCCGCCGAATTTGTCTGTGTTTTGAAGCATATTGTCCTCGTGAACAACAATGTTTTCCACAAGGCCGTTAAACCTGTTCAACATAAAGTCAACAAGGATTAAGCTGTCAGGAAAAATTATACGCTCCGCAGAACTATGAGAAATGTCACGTTCATGCCACAAAGGAATATTTTCCAACGCAGCAAAAGAATTTGCCCTGACAACCCTTGCAAGTCCGCATAAGTTTTCGGATAAAACAGGGTTTTTCTTATGAGGCATTGCAGATGAACCTTTCTGACCCTTGCCGAAACCTTCTTCCACTTCCAAAACTTCTGTTCTTTGAAGATGTCTTATTTCTGTTGCGAATTGTTCGATTACGCTTGCAATCAAAGCCAGCGACTGCATAAAGTATGCGTGGTAATCCCTTGCAATAACCTGTGTTGATATTCTTGCAGGTTTTAAACCTAAATTTTTGCAGGTTATTTGTTCGATTTCAGGAGAAATATTGCTGTAAGTGCCTACAGGGCCTGAAATTTGACCGACTCTTATTTGTTCAAGTGCATGTTCAAAATTTTCTTTCTGGCGTTCCAGAATATCAATCCAATTGCATATTTTTACACCGAAAGTCATTATTTCGGCGTGAATTCCGTGTGAACGTCCTATACATACGGTGGTTTTATGTTTTTTGGCTAAATCTTTTAATGAATTTATTGTTTTGTTTAAATCTTCAAGAATAATTTTTCCGCTGTCTTGAATTTGCAATGCAAAAGCCGTATCAATAACATCGGAACTTGTAAGACCCACATGCACATATCTTCCCAAATCACCGAGGCTTTCGTTGACATTTGTTAAAAAAGCAATCACATCATGTCTTACTTCGCGTTCTATTTCATCTATTCTTTTTAAATCAAACTTTGCACGCTCTTTAATTAACAGAACATCTTCTTTAGGAATTTCGCCAAGTTCTGCGTATGCTTCGCATACCGCTATTTCAACTTTTAAATAGTAGCTGAATTTGGATTGTAATTCCCAAATGCTTTTCATTTCTTCGCGTGAATATCTTTCAATCATAGTTTTATTTTAACACAAAAATATTTAATAAAAGTTTACAAAAAAAGCAATTTTATACGAAAAATATACTTTATATATAAAAGAGGATAAAAGAGGGATAATTATGGCTAATACGAACCCGATAATTTCAGAAGTACAATTTAAGTATAATCCGGAACTTGTTTCAAAGTACGGAACTTACAAGAATTATATAGCAGAGCAGTTGAAAACCACATCCGCCTGGACTGTGGCAAAAGAATATTCTGCTAAAAAAGATGCCGAAAAAGACGCGGCAGAAATAAGATATTATGAAAGTCTGGCAATTATGAAAAATATGGAAAAACAGGAATATATTGCCAACAACAAACTTGAAAATGCTTTAAATAATTACGGAGAAAACTCTTTCAGATATACAGACGCTAAAAAGAATTATGTAACATCAATCAAGAACACGTCAGATGCGGAAACCAACTGGAAAATTGCAATGGATGCGTTTAATTCAGCTAATACATCTGCATTTAAGGCATATCTAAATTCTGCAATTGCTGATTCATATATGGCTTAATAAACATTTACTACCCTCTTGATTTCATGTTTTTAGCTGATATAATTTCCTTTGTAGAGTGCTTACGCCAATATGTCACTCAACAAATAAAGGAAAATCAATATGTCAATTAACTTGAAAAACAAAAAAGAAATCGTGAAAAAATACGGCGCAAACGAAAAAGACACAGGTTCTGCAGCTGTTCAAAT
>CANUDF010000054.1 GCA_947857085.1 Candidatus Gastranaerophilales bacterium
AGAAGAACTATTTTCTTCCTTAAAAAAGCTAAAATCAGAGCGCATATTTTGGCAGGTTTAATCATTGCTTTAGGTTCAATTGATGAAGTTATTGAAATTATCAAAAAATCAAAAACTATTGAAGAAGCAAGAAATTCTTTGATGTCACGCTTCGGACTTGACGCAGACCAGTCAAATGCCATTTTGGAAATGCAATTAAGACGTTTGACAGGTTTGGAACAGGATAAAGTTAAAGCCGAGTATGATGAGTTGATTAAGAAAATCGCTGAATACGAAGATATTCTTGCAAGCCGTCAAAAAGTTTTAAATATAATCAAAACTGAACTTCTTGAAGACAAAGAAAAATACGGTGACGAAAGAAAAACACAAATCCTGCCTGAACAGGGTGAAGTTACGATTGAAGATTTAACTCCTAACACTCCTATGGCAGTATTTATCACCCATCAAGGATATTTAAAACGTATTTCTTTAGATACTTTTGAACGTCAAAATCGTGCAACCCGCGGTAAATCAGGCATTAAAACAAAAGATGACGATGATATCCAGCATTTCTTTACAGCAATGATGCATGATAAAGTATTGTTCTTCTCTTCAAAAGGTACAGTTTACAGCTTAAATGTATATGATTTCCCTGAAGGCGGACGCCAGTCAAAAGGATTGCCGATAGTTAATGTTCTTCCGATTGAACAGGATGAAAAAATAACTGCGGTTGTTCCTGTAAGCACTTTCTCGCATGATTTGAACTTAATTATGCTTACGAAAAAAGGATACATCAAACGTATTGAGCTGGATAACTTCTCAAATATCAGAAGAAACGGTATTATAGCAATCGGACTTGAAGAAGGCGATAATTTGAACTGGGTAAAACTTGCAACTGCAAAAGATGAAATAATAATCGGTACATCGTGCGGTATGGCAATCCGATTCCCGATTCAGGATTTGAGACCTCTTGGCAGAAGCGCACGCGGTGTTACATCAATGAAATTAAGAAGCGGTGACGAAATCGTCGGATGTGACATTGTTCCTAAAAATTATGACGCGGACCTTCTTGTTGTTACTTCTGACGGTTTTGGAAAACGTACAAAACTTTCAGAATTCAGAACACAAAACAGAGGCGGTATAGGTCTTATTGCAACCAAGTTTAAAACAAGCTCCTCAAGACTTGTTGCATTGACTATTGTAAATGACAGTGATGACATTATGCTTGTAACTGCAAACGGTATAGTAACAAGAATTAATGCAGGCTCTATTTCTCAACAGGGACGTCCTGCAACCGGGGTAAGAGCACAGAATTTAGTAGGAAATGATTCTGTTGTTTCTGTTAATAAAATCATAAACCCTGATGATGATGACGTAACAATTAAAACAGAAACAGCGGTGGCGCCGGCAGAAGATGTTGAACAAACCAGTCTGTTAGATAATACTTCCGAAGAATAAACTTACCATCCAATAAAAATGAAGGCGGGACAAAGTCCCGCCTTTTAAGATTTATTCTTTCCCTTTTTCCTTGTAATCATGATTACGGCAGACTTTCTGAAATTCTTTAAAGTGGCAGAAAAATCCTATCCTATCCTATCCTATGAGGCATTATAACAGGGTTTCAGGACTATTAAAAACCATATTTACATTTTGTTACATTTGATATATAAATCAATACATTTAAAGTTTAATTAAATATAAAGCCAATGATTAGTTCTTTACAAAGAATTGCGACATGCAAAGTGTTTTTGTCGGGTTGTCTTTTGAATAAACTTTCATAACATAAGCCCCGGGCTGGGAAATTACAACATAATCGTCATAATAATACATCTGATCGTCTTTAAGTTGTGCGGAATAGCTCCAGTATAGATTATAGCCTAGTCTCTGGTATTGATTATCTTTTTTTATAATTTGAATTTCGATAGAGCGGGTCTTAATCTTTTTCGGGATAATAACCAGATAATAAATACGCTGGTTAGGCTGAAAAACGAAACTGTAATCCATTACATTATCAGCTGTAATCTTATTCCTGTTAAACAGTATTGCAGCCTTATCCTTTGAACAGGCACTTGCCGAAAACATTATAAGCAATGAAATCAGGCATAAAACTATTTTTTTCATTTTTCCAAACTTCTGATTTTATTTTGAACGTCCGCGACATTATTAACGTCTTTGTTATACTGTAAAAATGCCTTATAATATTTCAGCGCATCTGCTTTATTATCTTCTGTCTCTGCAGCTATTGCAAGAGCATAATAAGCATATGCATATTCAGGATTAATTTCTATAACTTTATTAAAAGATTTTTTAGCTTCCGGCATATTTTTTTCATTTGCATAAACCAGACCAAGATTAAACCAGCCGTCAGCATAATCCGGTTTCACAACAATTGCTCTTTTATAAAAATCTGCAGCACTCTTGTTGTCATTTTTCATTTTATAAATATTCCCGATTTTCAATAGAGTAACTTCATCACTCGGATTTATATCCAAAGCTGCCTGATAGTTTTGAATTGCCGCATCAAAATCTTTTTTTCTATAGTTTTCATCGCCAAGAACAATCAAATCCTTGTTCTTTTTCAAATCAACGGGCTGGGTTGTTCTGATTTCTCCGTTGTCATTCAAAGCTATATCAGGGAGTTCTTCTACGGCAGTATCAGATACATTAACCTGTGAACTGTAAAGCGCTGAGATAAAATCGCCGTATTCACTGCTGTATAAAGTCTTATCAGGATTTAAAGCAATTGCTTTTTCATACATTTCGCCTGCTTTCTCATTTAGTTCAAGGCCTCTGTATGCTTTGGCTAATCCATAATAAGCATAATCATCTGCCGAATCTTTTGATACAGCTTTTTGAAAATATTCGGAAGCTTTAGAGAAATTCTTTGCATTCAAACATACAAAACCTTCCGCAACAATTGCTTTTGTTAGATTTGATTTTACAGTAGGGTTATCTTTTACAGCTAGAATATCTTCATAAATTGCAATTGCGTCATCATATTGTTCGAGTGCGTGGAGGGCAAAAGCTTTATTTGTTTTTACGTCTATATCATCAGGTTTGACCTTTAAAACTTCATCATAATATTTCAATGCGGAGATATAATCTTTTTTTGCATGATAACATGAGGCAAGATCTTTTTTGATATCCATATCAGAAGCTTTATATGCCAGAGCTTTTTCAAAATTTGTAATAGCGGAATCAATATCATTTATGCGTTTATAAACAATTGCCATATTCTTATAAGCTCTTGCATCGTTTGGATAATGTTCCGCATAAAGCTTAAATTGTTCAAGCGCTTCAGTATTCTTGTTCATATCTGCAAGAAGATTTGCATAATCAAGTCTTATTGAATGCAAATTAGGAAGCTGCTTAAACACTATCGCATACTGCTCCAGAGCTAAATCATTATTATCAAGTTCCTGATATGCAAGAGCAAGGCTTATGTGACAAGAAGTATTATCAGGGTCAAGCTCAACTGCTTTTTCTAAAATTTCAGCACCTTTACTATAGTCGCCTGTTTTTACAAGAGCAATACCATAATTTGCATAATCTTTAAAATTTGATGAATTTTTATTGTATAAAGCAGTATACTCTGCAACCGCTTTTTCAGGCATATTTTGTGATAAATATACAGCAGCAAGACTTTCTCTTGCTTCCCAATGCTGGGGATAAATTTCTAAAAATCTGCTATATGTTGTCATTGCAGATTTATAATCCTGCATTTTATACTGAACATTTGCAATATTTAGATAATTGTATTTATATTCGGGAAAAATCTGCATTGCTTTATTATAAGCAGCAATTGCTTCTTTATACTTTCCCTGTGTTTCATAAATACTGCCGACACTTATATAGACAAATGCATCGTCAGGTTTCAACTCAATAACCTTTGAATAAGCTTCCAATGCTTTTTCATATTCACCTATATCAGAATATATTCCTGCCAGCTTTGTATATAAAAGACTATCACTGCCTGACAATGATATTGCTTTTTTCAGCTTTTCAATAGCATCAGGAATATTATTCTGATACTCAGCAGAACAAGCCTGCTGGTATAAAGAATTTACCTCTGGCGACATATGCGCATTTACAGGAATACCTGTTAGAGATAACGCTATAATCGATGTTATTAACAGATGCTTATTAATTTTCCCTACTCCTCAGTTATATTTATATTTTATCAAAAAATTATATCTGTGTAAAGCTGTGTGAGTAAATTTCTCAACCTTAAACAACTGCCTTTAATAACTTTTTGTTGTTCCTCACAATTAACATCATACTTTAAATTAAATTTTTCGCCAAGATTTTAATATTAAATAAATCTTTAACCGATATATAATACCTCGATATTAACACAAAAGAATTATAAAAATTTATTATATAATTCCCGGGCAAAAAATTTACAAAAATTTACATCTAATATCCGTTCACAGCGCAAGTTTTTATTTTTAGCTCTTTTATACTACTAGAAAAAATCCCGCTAACATGATATAATATACACAAAAGTTATAATATGTATAACTAAAAGAAAAAGGAGAAGGATTCTATGACAAAACTCGCATCAAAGACCGAGGTAAAGAAGGTCAAATCCAAATTCAATGATGAGTTTGAAAACTATTTGAAAGCTCAATGCTTGAAAACAACCTTTAACGGGTTGGAGTTGGAAACATTCTCATGGTACAAAAAGGTTTTAGGACTGGCATAGTTCAAAACTTCATACAAAAAAAATTCTTTAAAGTCGGCTGTCATCGAAAGCCGATTTTTTAGTTTCAGGATAATTTACGAATAAGTTCGTGTGCTTCTTCACAATCAGGAAAAATTTCCACTGCTTTTTCAAGCTGTTGTAGCGCATTATCATTTAAATTGAGTTTTTCATAGCATTTTGCACTATTTAAAAGCACATTAATATTCATAGGAGCTATTTTCAAAAGGTTTTTAAATATAGTATTTGCCTGTTCATAATTTCCGAGTTCAAAGTAGCAAAGCCCCAATAGATTTTCACAATCAATTGTTCTGTTAGCTTCATAAGATTTAACAAGATATGTTTTTGCTTCTTCGTAATCTTTCAGCAAAAATCTTACTTTACCTGCGATAAATAACAAAAACGACTGGTCATTTGCCATTTTCACAGCAGTATCAATCTGTTCTTTTGCTTTAGTCAAATCCTGCAATTGAATTTTATTTAATGCAGAGAAGGCAAGTGCATTCGGATTTTTAGGTTCAATCAATAATGCTTTCGCATAAATATCATCAGCTTTTTTAAAATCTGTTGTTGCATGAAGATAATTTGCATATTCAAACAATATAGAAAAACTTTTCGGATTAAGCTCATAGGCTTTTTCAAATTCATCTTTTGCATAATCAAATAGACGCTTGTTAAGGTATATGACGCCTAAATCTTTATGAGCAGGTGCATATTCGGGATTAAGTTCAATTACTTTTTTGAGAATTTTTTCAGCTTTGTCTAAATCATTTGTCATAATACATACATGCGCAAATTCATAGTATAATTCAAAAGATACATTCCCCTGTATTAATATTCTCTCGTAAATCTCTTTTGCATGCAGCGGCTGGTTAATTTTTAAATATAAATTTGCAAGCTTTTGCGCCATAGTAACAGACTTAGGATTCAGCATTACAAGGTTCTGAAGAATATTAACCGCAAGTTGATATTCATTTATCAACTCGTAGCAGCAAACCAGATTATACTGAAAATTATGTTTTTCAGGGTATTGAACAACAAGGTGCTTATAATGTTCAATTGCTGAGTGAATATCTCCTGATTTGACTTCTGACAGAGCCCAGGCAATTATATAACTATCCAATTGTTCTTTTTCATAGGCTTTTTTAAAAAATTCACAAGCTTCTTTATGTTTATTCTGGATTTGCAGAACAGATGCAATATTAAAGTATGTCACAGAATTTTCAGGTTCATATTCACTTGCTTTCAAATAATTTTCATAAGCTTTATCTAAATTCCCGATAGTAACATAACAGGTGCCTAAATTATTGTATAGCTGCGAGTGGGACGGATTTAATTCAAGAGCTTTTTCGAGATAATATACACTATCTTCAAATTTTTTCAAAGACATACAGGCCGTTCCTATAATATAATAGACAGAATAATCGTCTTTAACAAACTCAAGAGCCTGTTTGCCTAAATCAATAGCCTTTTCAGCCTCGCCTGATTTAACGTAAACAACACATAAATTTTTATATGCATCAACATATTCTTTTCTAAGCCTGATTACTTCCTGATATGCAGTCTTAGCATGCAAAAGGTCATTCAGATTATCATAACAGTTTGCCAGATAAAACCAGCTTGCAGCATCTTCAGGCAAATATTTCACAACCGTTTCAAAAACACTCTGTCCCTCTCTGTATAGTTCTAAATTAACATTACAAAGCCCGAGAAGTTTTAATGCTTCAATATTTTTATTATCATTTTTAAGTATCTCTTCTAATTTTATTTTAGCTTCTTGAAATTTACTTTCAGCTATAAGTTCATTTATCTCATTCATACCTTTTATTATACATTAAACAAGTAATATTTACAAAAACCGGAGTAGTATGATATAATAAATATGCCAATAAAAATATTGCCCTTGTTCCAAGATATTAGAAAGGAACAAATATGGGAAAAAGTTCAAAATACCCCTCATACTCAAGCGGTTCTGTATCTGTAAACGGTAATAATGTTGCAAATACTTCCAAAAATGGGAATAGTGTCAATACAAGTTACAACATGCCGGACACAGAGAAAAAAATCTATGATTATGCACAGAATTCTTTTTTGACATCCTTACCTCAAATTAATGTGTTCTCCGGTGAAACCCAGAAAAACATTAATTCACAGCTTGAGGCATACAAAAACAGAGGTGTTCAAACAATTAACGATATATATGAACCAATAATGGATAACCTTAAAACAGATGTAGCTTCACGCTTCGGGAATTTAAACAACTCTGTGTTTATGGATAATTTGAATAAGATAGAAAAAAACAGGGCAACAGCAATAAGTGATCTTGCGCAGGATTTAGAGGCACAGCGCAGCACCTTATACAATAATGAATTAAGCCAGAGATATAATTATTTAAATTTCCTGAATAATATTCAAAATCAGATTAACAACAATGCATTGAGTTATATGGGTCTTTCACAAAATAACTCCGCAGCTGGTAATGCATATAACCAATCTCAATATTTTGCAAATCAGCAAGCTAAGCAGCAACCAATTGATAACCTTTTAAAGGCGGCTCAAATTGCAGCAATGTTTATGATATAAAAAAAAACGGACGAATTCGTCCGTTTTTTTTATACATTATAATGTAAAATCATTTAATAATGTTGCATAAATAACTTTATTCGGCAATAATTCAGCTTGACCGCCATGTACAAATCCAAATAAAGCTAGAGGGAAAAGAAAGAATATACTTACACACCCTAAAACTTTAGGCCAAGTTTTTTCATTACCAGTAATTTTATAAGTACACTCTACAGGATGAGCAATTCCTTTAATATCTTCTACTGTTCCATTTATAAGTAACATTTCACCAGGAACTCCCCAACATTTTGCTTTTTTTGCATCAGCAACATTTATAACAGCACTTCCACCTTCCTTAAAGACAACTGTACCATTTACTATAACATTTGCCTGAATTTTACCGTAAATCTTATCACCAGAAGTTACTTGTTTTCCAGAAATCTTTTCACCGGAATATACTATTGGGATTCTTCTACCTGCATTTACATTCAAAGCATATACCGGAGATAAAAATAAATTAAAAAATACAAGTAATAATAATAAAACAATTGCTTTTTTCTTAATCATAATTCCAAACTCCAAAATATTTATTCTTTCTGTATATAAGTTTATATTTTAACATAATATTTGTCAATAAATATTATATTTACTTTCATATTTTAAAAATTTACATACCAAGACAGATTTATTTTACACGTTAATTAATAACAAAATTTTTCATGTATAATTGTAATATGAATATAATTCAGGAATTTGATACAATAGCCGCAATAGCCACCCCCATAGGAACCGGCGGAGTCGGCGTTATAAGAATTTCCGGCGAAAACAGTTTTTTAATAGCTGAAAAAATTTTTAACGGTAAAAAACCGCAAGCCGGAAAGATTTCACACGGCTGGATAGAAGACAATGGCATAAAAATAGATGAAGTTATCGTTTTAGCTTTTAAAAATCCAAACAGCTATACAGGTGAAGATGTCATAGAAATTCAATGCCACGGCGGTGTAAATGTTGTAAGAAACATTTTGGATATTGTATTAAAAAACGGAGCAAGAACTGCCGAACGCGGTGAATTTACCAAAAGGGCTTTTTTAAATAAAAAACTGGATCTCTCGCAAGCAGAGGCCGTTGCTGATTTAATACATGCAAAAACACAGAATTTTGCAATACAATCAGCAAAAAATCTTTCAGGTGTTCTTGCAGAAAAAATTAATGAAATTAAAGCAAAAATTTTTAATGTTTTGTCTAAAATTATTGCCGGAATAGATTTTCCTGAAGATGTTAAAGAACCTGAATATGAATATTTAATAGAAGAAATTGAAGCATCCTTAAACGAGATTGACAAAATTTTAGCCTGTGCAAAATCATCAGACATATTGCGACAAGGCGTAAAAGTTGCAATTGTAGGAAAGCCAAATGTAGGTAAATCTTCTCTATTCAACAAACTTTTAAATGTAGACCGTGCAATAGTTACAGATATAGCAGGCACAACCCGTGATGTATTGAAAGAAACTCTTGATATGGATACCGCCGTAACCCTTATAGATACAGCAGGAATACGTGATACGGAAGAAGTGGGCAAAGTTGAAGAAATAGGCATTGAATTTTCCAAACAATCTGCTGATGAAGCGGATTTAGTATTGTTCCTGTACAATGCAAAAACCGGAATGGAACAGGAAGACAAAGATATTTATGAACTTATAAAATCTAAAAAACATCTTGTCATTGCAAACAAATGTGACCTGACCACTGAGCGTAATGCTAATGCTTTTTATATTTCTACTTTGACAGGCGATGGACTTGAAGATTTACGTAAGAAAATAAAAGATATTGTATGTAATTTTTCGATAGAAGATACAGAGTTTATAACAAATAAGCGTCAGCAGGACTGTCTTACAAAATGCCGCGAAAGCTTAACGCAAGCCTTGACAGCTGCAAAAGCGGGCGAACTTCAGGACTTGATTTCAATAGATGTAAAATCCGCATTGTTATTTCTTGACGAAATAACCGGAGAAGTTATTACAGATGATATTCTGAATAACATCTTCGACCATTTCTGTATCGGCAAATAATTATTACATACAAAAATCATCAATGGTAGCTTTTTGTGCTCTCGGGGTATACAAAAACTTTTCATATAACGGAATAAAGCGTGAGCAATTTGTATCCGGCCCCATATAAGGAAAAACTACCGATGTAAGACGCCCATGTTCCACCGGAACAACATATTTATATAACTTTTTCAAAAATTTGCGATTTTTTTCCTCTAACTCAGGCAGTATTTTCCCCGGAATTATTGTATCTAAATCTGTTCTTTGACTTTTTCTTGTAACTTCATAAATATTTTCCATACCTGTTTTTGTAATAGTAATAGGAGCAATAACCATACCAATATTTTTTCTACGCATAGATTGTAATTGAGAAAGCATAGAATAATTAAAAACTTCACTTAATATAGAATTTCCGGTTGCAACACAGTCATCAATTACAACTAATGTAGAATTTTCCGGAAGCTTAAAGAGCTGGCCTCCTATTTTACTGAATTCTGAGAAACCTTTATAATAAATAAATTTTTGCGGTGAAAAATTATTTATAAATTGATATTGATAATTTGCAGCTACAAAACTTTTATTTGTAGAAGGTATAACAAAATATGTATTATCTAAAGATTTATTCTGACTTTGCAAATAATCAAGCAGTCTATTATGCATACTTTTCAGATATTCTGCATATTGCTTAGGCGTAATAACATTAAGCATTTTATTCAAAAAATCAATATAATATTTTTGAAAAACCGGAGCTTCTTCTTTATCTTCAGCCGATATTTGCTTAAGTATATTTTTAAAATCTTTTTTAGAAACTATTTTAGGATTTATATTATCAGCCAGCCGCATATCAGGAGACGATAATATATTTTTATAGACATTTTTATAATCAACAACAATAGGACTTATTCCTAATTCATCAAGTGCCTTAAGATTATCAGCATTCAAAACATTTTCAATATTTTCTTTGAAAGAAAGGCCGTTTTTCATCGCTTTGGCTTTCTTTATAACATCTACGGTCAAATCTTCTAAATCTAAATCCTGTCTCAGAAAATTATAACCGTTTTCAAAATTTTTAATATACACAGGATAAAGATGTCCGTTTCTTATCGGTTTGTAAAATATTTGATTTGCATAATCTTTAGGCATTTTCCTAATCAGATTTATCATATTAGAATCCAATATCAATGCTTTCTTTGAATTTGATATAAGGTCGTTCACCATAAAATCATTTTTAAAATCAAAATTTTTCAAAGAAAAATAATGCAATACATTTGTAAGACAGATAGGAACATTATCAATCTTATTATCCACCCAAATTTGCTTTAGATTGGATATCATATTAATATTACGGCTTTTTAGTTCAGATTCTAAATTAGACAAACTGTTAAATTTAGAATAACGTGTTAGGATTTCCATTGCCTGAAATATTTCATTAACAGGAACCTGACCGTCAAGTTTGTTATAAATACTTGCAGTCATAAGTTCAATATCTTTAGGATTTAAAATCCCCATTTCTTTTTTCAGTTTATTATAAGAAGTTTTTACTTCTCTATTCAAATTAAACGGCGTATCATAAGGTGCAGGCTTAAGCACACGCTCGAAAGTATCAACTGATATAGACGGCGGTTTATAGACATTAACGCCAAAACTTTGTGATTTAAAATTCGGATAAATATTACATGGAGAAATTTTGGGTATGCGCATACACAGTTATAAAATACAGAAAAGATTTTTTTTGCTAGTATTGGAAATACCTGTCAAAATCAACATCATCAAAACTGCATAGCAATTTAAAAATCTCGTCGTGCTCATCCATACGCTGAAAATTATATTCATCAAACTTCCAGTACTTCGGGTTCATTCCTTTAACCCTTACAACTTCGGCATCTTTTAGAATGTTCAATTTCTTTTTAACCGTCTCAAGAGGAAGATTAACCATTTTTGCTAATTCAACGGCCGTAACCCCCTCAGACTTTTCACACTTTTCAGGGGTCATAAACATCAATTCAAGTCCGACTTTTTTGAGCTCTTTATCTTCGATTTCCGGTTCGTACTCGTACATATTTCTATTTTAAGCCTGTAAAGAAAAATTTTTATCATATTTATGGAGTAAATATATAAAGTTAAAAATCTTGCCAAAAATTAACAAATACTCTATAATAAAACCGTACACAATTATTACGGAGGATTTAAGAATGAGCTTTAATGCACACTATGACTATATTTCCACCAGGGGGGGGCAGTAGCTTAACCTCCGATTGTCATTGCGAGGCCGAGTGTAACGAGGCCGTGGCAATCGCATCTTTGGCAAATTCCGACGACAATGCGATTACTACGCAAACTACGTTTGCTCGTAATGACAAAAAGGCCTGTCATTGCGAAGGAGCGAAGCGACTGTCGCAATCGCATTACCGTTATGTTAAAAAAGCCGCTTTTACTTTGGCTGAGGTACTTATTACTTTAGC
>CANUDF010000055.1 GCA_947857085.1 Candidatus Gastranaerophilales bacterium
CTCCCGCACAGGGGAGAGGGGAAAAGTTCTTAATCACCTAAGCAAACCGCCTGTATGAGGCTGCTGCGACGGCTGTCGTCGTAGTAGCCCGTGTAGGTAGGGATGAAGTGTCGGCGGTATGCGTAGGTCTTGCTGTACTCCTCACCAGACCAGACGTAAAACGCTGAACCTTGAGTAGCTGAGAAACCGAGTTCTGTTACCTTGTCATAATCAAGTGTTAAGTTTGATACGTTCTCTTTAGCTCCTATTCCACTTGTGTTGTATACATAGTCAGCAATTTTTGCTACCTGTGCCATGGTCGGCATTTTATCAACACCGCCACAGGCTTTTACAGCACCTGCCCAATAGTCTCCGTCGTAGTAACATTCTTTTATTCCTAAGTCGCCTTTTTGGGCTTCACAATCTGCTAAGCTCATTGCGTCCGGCTTAAACGGCGCGGTAAAACACACGTCGTCTAATTCGAACGCACAACTGCTGTTGCCTAAACTTGCTACGTTGATACTTCTTAAGTCTTTGTTTTGTGTATTTGGATTCTTTAATCCAGAAGTATCATATAATAATGCTAAACAAGAAGTTCCTGTTATCTGGTTGCTGTACGGGTCTTGTCTGCAATCAGGATTATAAGCAACTATACCTGTTGTTCCATTTGCAAATTGTAATCCTATTGTTTCTGTATTCCAATCTTTTTGACCAAACTTGCTTGCATTTTTAATATTGGAAATCTCTATTTCTTCATTTTCTGTGCCCCAGTATACTTTATCTTCAAAACAATCAGTCAAAGCATCATTCTTACAAATTTTGGTAATTTTAAAATGTTTGCTTAACTCATTAACAAAGTCTTCAGTATTTTTGTAACCAGCCAGAGTCTGCTGGGTGTTCATAGTTTTTAAAGCTTCTTCAAGTTTCCTTTCAAATACTGTTGCTGCTGTGTTCCAGCTTTTGTTCTGGTAATTTGCAACCAGAGTAGGAATAGTCAAAGCAGCAACAACGCCAATAATAGCTAAAGTAATAAGTACCTCAGCCAAGGTAAAGCCTTTACGCCTAAGGAAAAATGTTTCCGAGACCATAGTGGAGCCAGAGGCGGGAACGTCGTCGAGGGAATATTTTTCCTTAGACACTGCCTCAAAACCCTTGCAATGACAATCGGAGGTTAAGCTACTGCCCCCCCCCCCTGCTGGCAAAGTAGTGATAGTGCGTATTTGCGCTCATTCTTAAATCCTCCATAATAATTGTGTACCTTTTTATTATATCAATTTTCATTAGTTTGGTCAATAAAAAATATATTAAACACTAAAAAGGCCCTCGTCGGGCCTTTCTATCATATGTAGACATTAAGTTAAAAATGCATATCAAAACTTGGCGGCATACCGTTCATCTTTTCATCTTCCATACGCATTGCAGAACCTATCGTAAAGCTTTGTGCGCTTATTCTGTTTATTTGGAAGTTTAAATCGCCGTTAAATACCTGTTCATTTTCTTCTAAAAACTTAAACAGCGGATCAGCCGGTGCCTTTGCTATATTGCCTAAGGTTTCACCTGCCTGCTTAAGTGTTCTTTCCGGAACTTTTACGTTCAACCCGAAAGGTTTATATGGTCTGTTAAATGAAAATCCTGCTTCTGCCATGAGACTATTCCCTATTTCTATACAAGTATATAGTCGGTAACCTTCTTTTAAAAGTTTAATGATTTATTTAAAAAAGCAAGAAAACTTTACATTTGTTAATCTTTTATTATAAATTTTTCCTTAAGTATTTCTGTAAATGGGTTTGGAATTTTTTTGAGTTTTGAATAATCAAGAGTTAAATGCCCTTCTCTTTGTATGGCTTCAATTTGCGCAAGGGCATCTTCATATTTTAACTTGCCGTTATTTACAAGTTTTATAAGATTATCAACATATTTCTGCTGATTTTCTACAGGATAATTCTTTAAAAACTGCCACAACGGTGTGCTTAATCTGTCTGAATTGATGCTTCTTTTTGCAAGTGCATAATTTGTAATTGAATCAGCCCCTCCTTCTGATGATGGTTTTATATGCTCAATGGATACCAAGGCAGGGTTAAATAATCTGTCTCCAATTATATTCGGGTCTGCATCTCTGAACTTAAGTATTAACGCGTCAGCACTTCTTGATGATGACGGAAGATTTTGAGCTATTCCCAGTATTTCCTGTTTTAGTTTTAAATCAGGCATATTTTCAAGTAATTTTGACAGATCATATACAAAGGCCTTGTTGCTGAAAGGAATATGGACCGGAATACCTTTTATCATTCCTATATTATTATCGCAAAATCTTTCAAGTTTTTTGTAGCCCTTTTCTGCGGCCGCTTCTTTTATTTGAGAAATAATTTCAATTTTTACCGAATCTTTGTCCCATTCATACTGTTTAAAATATTTGTCGTATAGTGCTGTTTTTTTCCCGCGCCCGGGAAGTTTAATATTTTTGAAGTCAAATACCTGTTTTATCAATGATGAAGGAAGCGGTTTATTTTTATTTTCAAAGTTTTCGTGATGCAGTATATCTATTAGTTTCTGAATTCTGTTTTTTAAATTAATATCTGACATTTTTTCACAGGTTTTATTAATTTTGTAAGTAAATTCTTTAAGGCTGAATGTTTGTTTGACGGGTTCGTCATAGAGTTTCCTGTCAACTGTTTCCATAAACTTATAAAACGGTTCTATATAATCATCAGGCAGTTCAGCGCCCAGAGTTTTTATTTTGTCAAAGCTTGGTTTCTGGGTTTTACGAAAGTTTGAACGTGTCTCCTTATATATATTTTTGAATAATTGCGGCATATCTATATAAGGAGTTTTTTCTGACGCTTTTTCAATCCTTTCAAAAACTTCTAATTCAATATTTTTAAGATACTTCTTTTTATAGGGTTGCAGCTTTCTTACAACATCTATTATCGGTCCTTCAAAAAATCCTCGTTTTTTCATTTTGGTAAGCTGTTTACCTGAAAGCATTTTTTCACCGGAATACAGACAGGTCATATATCTGTTTAGTTCTTTAAAATCTTTTCCGGACATTATACTGCCGCTAAAGCTTACTGTATCACGGTTAAGCTTGCGTGGCAGAATAAACAGTTTATTCTGAGAATAATCATTATGATTATTCTCATTTATTCTTCGATGCTTTGTAAATAAATTTACCGGTAAAATTCTCATACTATTTTAAATCTCCTAAATAAAAAAATTGTCAGTTCCGTAATAAAACGTTACTGACAATATCCTTTTTAACCCATTGGCGGGGGCTGTATATATAGCGGCATTAGCTCTGCCCAGTTTCCCCCTTGAGTTTTAAGTTTGTCCAGAACAAGTTCCGATAAAATCTCGCCCAGCGGGTAATCGTTCTGCTGATACGATGTGCCGCCAAGCAGCTTTTGAAGCCTGTCGTCTGTTATGACGTTATAGCGGCCGTTTTGTATAATCTCCTGCACTTTTTCAAGTTCAACAGCCCCTTTTATCTCGTTATTACAATATAAATAAGCTTTGTTTTTTCTTGCATCGAGTGCAACAAGAGGATTTTCGCCTCCAAGCTTTGCAAGGATTTCAAGTGATGAAACTCCGACGGCTTTTATATTAAGCTGCTGAGCCATTACCCTTGCGACCGTTGTACAGGCTCTTATCCCCGTAAAACTTCCGGGACCGATATTTATGCCAATCGCATTTAGGTCCTCCGGTTTTATATTGTTTTTAGACAAAATACTTCTGATTGTTGATATCAAAAAAGCTGAATGGTATTTGCTTTCTGTATTTTCAACAATTTCAGAGGAAAGAATCTTATCTTCTGTTCTTAAAACTACATACATTTTGTCTAAGCATGTATCAAATGCTAAAATATTCACTTCTTTAATTCCTCTATAATACTTATATTATCATGTCCAAAAGCCTCAAATGAATATTTTCTTGCTTCATCTTCATCATATGTTACATTTATTTTTATATGATTAAAGGGAATTTCATTTTGCGAAAATTCAGCCCATTCAACGAATGTTGCCTGATGGCCTTCGGAGTATTCTGTTAGCTCATCAAGAATTGTTTTTACGCCCTCATTTTCCAGTCTGTACAAATCAAAATGGTATATTGGAAGTTTTGCAGTATGGTATTCATTCAAGATAACAAAACTCGGGCTTGTTACTTTTTCTTTAACTCCAAGTGCTTCTGCGACAAGTTTTACAAAGGCTGTTTTGCCTGCTCCGATTTCGCCGTACAGGCTTACAAAACAGCCGGCTGGCTCTATGAGTTTTGCAAATTTTTCTGCTAAACTTTTTGTTTCATCAAGATTATTACAAATTCTTTCGTATTTATTACTCATTTATAACTACCTTATTTCTTCCTGTTTCTTTTGCTTTGTATAAAGCTTTATCTGCATTTTTTAATAAGTCTTCTTCTTTGTCATTTTCAGCTAATTCATATACACCTAAGCTTATGGTAACATGAATTTCTTTTTCCTTCGCATCGGCATTTATTTTTGAAATAGCAATAGATTTTGCTTCAATAGCTTTTCTTAAACGTTCTGCAACCATTTTTGCTTCTTCAATTTTTGTGAAAGGCAGAAGTATTGCAAATTCTTCCCCGCCGTATCTGCCTGCAATATCGTATTCCCGAAGCTGTGAGCGCATTACTTTTGAAACTGTTTTCAGCACCAAATCTCCAACTGCATGGCCGTATGTGTCATTAACTTTTTTGAAAAAATCAATATCGGTCATTATTGCACATAATGGTGTTTTCTGTCTGCGTGAACTTGCAATTTCCTGTTTAATACGTTCCTCAAGCTGTCTTCTGTTATAAAAACCGGTAAGCGCATCAAGTGTTGCATGTTTTAGAATTTCCGCATAGACATTTGCCCTGTTTATAGTTGTTGCTGATTGATTTGTAAGTTCTTCAAGGTATTCAATTTCTTTTAGATTAAGTTTTTCATCCAAGTTTTTTGTCACAATATAGCCGAGAATTTTGTTTTCGCTGATAAGCGGAAATACTCCAAGTTCGTCTGTTGTTACTCTTTTTCTTGGTTCAGCATTTATTATGTCAAGAATTTTAATGTCTTTGCAGGCTCCTGGCCACATAAGCTTATACTTGCCGTGGTCTTTTATAAATATATAAATAAGATGGTTTTGTATGAATTTATCAATCATTTCGCCAAGAAGCGGGATAATATAATTTAATTCATACTGAGTCTCAATAATTTTTGCAATATTTTTCATTGCATTTTGAAAGTCAATGTTTTTTTGCATTTTTTCAGACAGAACAATATTTTGAACTTTTAAAGAAATCAAAGGTAATGCAATATCCAAAAAATCTTCTAAACTCTTGTTAGTTTTATTAAATTCAATATATCCGATAATTTTCTTGTGTTTATATAAAGAAAATACTGATTTTTCAGAAGAGTAATCTTCTTTCAATATTATATTAAATCCTGCTGTATTAAAATTCTCATCAAAAAACTTCCCAAGAGAGGCTACAACAGATTTTTCGCTGTAACTTTCATTGAGAAGCTGTGAAAGTTTTTTGATTTGTTCTAACATTTATCCTTCAAGTTTTTGTAAAATATCATCTGAAATATCGAAGTTAGCATAGACATTTTGAACATCATCGTGTTCTTCAATTCTTTCCAGAAGTTTCATAATTTGCCCTGCAACAGATTCATCTGTTACTTCAACTGTATTTTGCGGAATTCTTGTTAATTCTGCGGTTGTGCTTTTGAAACCTTCTGCTTCCAATCCTTCAACAACTTTTTGAAAATTTTCGACAGATGTTATAACTTTGTATTCCTCATCTTCTTCAAGAATATCTTCTGCATCCAGTGAAATTGCAGCTTCAAAAAGTTTTTCATAATCAACTGATTTATCGAAAGATATGCTGCCTTTTGGGTCAAACATCCAGCCCACACAGCCTGTTGCACCTAAGCTTCCGCCAAATTTTGTAAAATAGCTTCTGATGTCGCCTGCTGTTCTGTTGCGGTTGTCAGTCATAGCCTCTATAACTACCGCCACTCCGCCCGGAGCATAACCCTCATAAGTCAATTCTTCATAATTTTCAGCTCCTGATGTTCCGGCGCCTTTTTCAATTGCACGTTTGATGTTATCGTTAGGCAGGCCTGCTGCTTTTGCTTTTTCTATTGCAGTTCTGAGTCTGAAGTTACCGGCTGGATCAGGACCTCCAAGACGTGATGCGACTATTAATTCTCGTGAATATTTTTGAAAAACAACAGCACGCTGTGAATCTACCTTAGCCTTTTTATGTTTAATCGTTGACCATTTTGAGTGTCCTGACATAATTTTCTCCTCTTTCAAATCTGTATCTGGTTTGATGGTAACAGAAAAATGTCAATTAATCAAATAATTTTATGCTTCACAGAATTCCTGAATAGAAACAGATTCAATGCCTTCAAAGTTTTGAAACTCTTTGTACATTGACTGGATAGGTTTTCTTGATTTAACATCAAGAATAAAAGTTATTTTGGTTATATTTTCTTCTGATTTACTAAGCTTTTTGCTGATTTCTTTTAGACTCGGATATTTATCCACAATGTGGTCATAAATTTCTGTGGCATTTTTGTTTAAACAGCTTAAATTAACCTTAAGCCTTTTAGTATTTTTTGTGCTGGAAATGAGTACATTTTTTTCAAAAATTCTTACTGATACAAGTGTTATGATTGAAACAATAGTTGAAATAATCGCTAAATCATACATTCCAGCACCGCAAGCCATACCGATAGCCGCAGACATAAATAATGTAGCCGCTGTTGTTAAGCCGAAAACAGTTGCTCCGTGTCTTAATACCGTACCGCCGCCGATAAAACCTATACCAGTAACAACCTGTGCCGCAACTCTTGCTGTATCACGGGTTCCCAGTTCAGCGGAAGCTACTGTTATTGCAGGAAATCCGTAGATTGAAATTATTGTGAAAACACATGCTCCCAAGCATACAAGAATATTTGTTCTTAAGCCTGCATACTTGTTTGTCATTTCTCGTTCCAAACCTACTGCAAAACCTAATAATAATGCAGATACTACTCTTATTATTATAGTTAAATCAAAAATTCCTAATAATTCC
Source organism: Candidatus Gastranaerophilales bacterium (assembly GCA_947857085.1). Lineage (GTDB taxonomy): Bacteria > Cyanobacteriota > Vampirovibrionia > Gastranaerophilales > Gastranaerophilaceae > SIG32. Next base: position 7,057 of record CANUDF010000055.1, read on the forward strand.
ATTTACCTTACCCTGCTTTTCGGATCTAATACGTCCCTTATTGTATCACCTATAAGGTTAAATGCCAACACCGCAACAAAAATTAAAAATCCGGGTGTCAAAAGCCAAGGTCTGTAAATTATGTTTGTGAATTCCTGCGCTTCTTTGAGCATGTTGCCCCAGCTTGCGTCCGGCTGTTGAATACCAAGCCCCAAAAAGCTTAAACCTGATTCCGATAGAATATACGACGGCACGGATAATGTCATTGCAACTATAACAAAGCTTGTTGTCTGAGGCAGAATATGTTTGATAATTATCCCGAGCCTTGATTGTCCTATTGATTTTGCAGCCTGAACAAATTCTTGATTTTTGATTGATAAAACCATACCCCTTACAACCCGTGCAAAACTTGCCCAGCCAATAAGCGCAAGTATTACAACAATTAAAATGAATCTTTGAATGCTTGTCATACCCGACGGTAAGATTGATGCCAGAATAATCAATAAATAAAAGCTTGGAATTGACATAACTGCTTCTGCAAACCTCATCATCACAGTGTCAACTTTTCCGCCAAAATATCCGGAAATTCCGCCGTACAAAAGCCCAATAGGGAAAAGTACAAACAAGGCAAGAAATCCGATTGTCATTGAAATTCTTCCGCCGAACAAAAGCCTTGAAAATACATCACGCCCGTTTATATCTGTGCCGAGCAGGAATAATCGTCCATCCGGCTCAACTGTTACAAGGTGTCTTTTCATCGGAATTAAACCCAAAAATTTATACGGCTGGCCTTGTGAGAAAAATTTCAGGTAATATTTTTTTGAACGGTCTAGCCTGTAATTCATTTCAAGCGTTTCCTGATTAAATTCTCTTATATAATTATAGGTATAGGGTTTGGAAAGCCTGCCGGCTTCATCAATGGTAAATATTTTTGACGGAGGGACATAAGCCATTGTTCTGTCGGAAAAATCTTTTGTATAAGGTGCCAGAAAGTCAGCAAAGAAAAGCGCAAGGTAGATTATACCCAGTACAATCAGGGCAAGCCTTGCAAATTTATCTTTTAATAACTGATTTATAACTTCTCTCATGATTTCACCCTAATTCTTGGATCAGTAATGATTAACAGAATATCCGCAAGCAAATTCCCTAAAACAAGCATAATTGCTCCCATCATTAATGATGCCATAACAAGATTTATATCTGATTTCAAAACAGCTTCAAGAATAAGTCTTCCTAATCCGGGATATTGAAATACATATTCAGTAAGTGCCGCACCGCTTAATAATCCAGCAAATTCAAAACCCAAAAGAGTAATAAGCGGATTTATAGCATTTCTCAAAGCGTGTTTGTAAATAACTTTGGCTTCACTCAAACCTTTTGCGCGTGCAAATTTTACATAATCACTGTCAAGCACATCAAGCATATTCGCACGCATCTGCCTTTGCAATCCCGCAAGTGAAAGCGTAAACAAAACAACTACAGGCAAAAATAAATGGTGTGCAATATCTTTCACCTGTCCGAAAAATCCCATATCTGCAAAATTCGCACTTGTCAAACCTCCGACCGGAAACCAACCTGTTTTTACCGCAAAAATCAACAGCAATACCGCAAAGAAAAACGACGGAATAGCCATCCCAATACTTGTTAAAACAGTTAAAATCCTGTCGAAAGGTGTTTTCCATTTCAGCGCGGCCAAAATCCCCAGCGGTACACCCGTAATCCATGTAAGAAAGATTACAACAACTGTTAATAAGAGCGTATTAGGAATTCTTTCCTTTAATTTTGTACTTACCTCCTCTCCGTTGGAAGTTATGCCAAGGTCGCCTTTTATAAATGATTTTGCCCATTTGCCGTATTGAACAATTATTGGTTTGTCCAAACCCAGCCTTTGGGATTCTCTTTCAAGCGTTTCCTGTGAAACCGACGGGTTAAGCCGGAGTTCTGCAAGCGGATCAACAGGAGAAAGCCTTATTATAAAAAAGCTTATTAACGATACGATTATTAGTAAAGGTATCGTCTGTAAGATTCTTTTTAGTATGTATTTTAGAATTTCCACTTACTCTCCTATGTAAATTTCTTCTAAGTTATATGTTACACCGCCCAGTGACGTCGGGAATATGTTTTTGAACTTGTCTCTTATTGCTACAATTCTTGTAGGTGAATATATGTAGATAAAAGGCTTTTCGTCGTAAATTATTTTCTGGTATTCATCGTAATATTTTTTTCTGTCTTCAAATTTTGTTGCAAGCGCTCCTTTTATAAATAATTCGTCAATGCGCTTTTCAAAATCATAGCGCGGAGAGTTTTTGTCTTTTTCCGGTCTCATATTGTAAACGTGAAGCGTTCCGTCGGACATCATAACGTTCTTGCCGCCGTTGGGTTCAAGAGGCGAGCCTGTAAATCCCATTACAACCATATCCCAGTCAAGCGAATTTACAAGTTTATTTACAAGTGAATTAAACTCAATAGGTTTGAAATTAACTTTCATTCCTAAGTCTTCCAAATCCTGCTTAATCATAACGCCGATTGCTTCACGCTCTGTGTTGCCTGCATTGGTAAGCATGTCAAACTCAACGCGGTTGTTAAATTTATCGTATAATTTCCCCTGCTTATCCCAGTAAAATCCTGATTTTCTGAGGAGTTCGCGTGATTTGTTCAGGTCTCTGTCATAAGGTTTTAAATCTTTATTCAGGAAGATAGAGTTTAAGCTTTCTGCTGTGAAAAGTGGTTCACCGATTCCGTTTGCAATATTTAAAACCATATTTTTGCGGTCTATGGCATAATCAACGGCAGTGCGGAAATTTTTATCCCTAAACCAAACCTGTTTTTTCGGGTCAACATAGTATTTGCCTTTTTCGTTTTTGCGGTTGTTTAAGTTCATTGCAAGATACATTGTGCCTGTATCGGGTCCGAGATTATGGATTACAAAATCCGAATGCGGCTCCATGGCTTTGTAACGCGCTACTTTTGAACCTTGAAGATTAATTGTGTCAAGCTCTTTTGCTTCAAATTTTAAAACTTCATTATTTAAATCACCGACTATTAAATAAACAAGTCTGTCAAGGTACGGAAGTTTCTGGTTATTTTTGTTTATTATGTAATAATTTGGATTTCTTTCGTAGACTACACGCTGAGCCGGAACGTATTCTTTAAGTTTAAATGCGCCGGATGTTACAAATTGTTCGGGCTTTGCGTTTGTAGAAAAGAATGTATCAAAGTATTGGCTTCCTTTTTTAACAGCAGGCTCAAAAACATGTTTGGGTGCAATCGGTGAAGAAAGCATTCTTATAAACGGTGCAAAAGGTTCCGGTGTAATGAATTTTACTGTGTAATTGTCGATTTTATGAACTGTCGGGAGTTTTCCGTCAACAATTATGGAATCTCTTATTGAGGTGTTTCCAAGACCTGCAAGGATTATGTCGCGCCAGGTGAAAACAACATCGTCTGCGGTTATTGGTTTACCGTCCGACCATTTTATTCCACGGCGAAGGTTAATTGTGTATTCTTTGCCGTCATCTGAGATTGAAAAAGATTTGGCAAGCTTAGGGATTGGCTGGCCTGTTACAGGGTGTGTTGTCAAAAGCCCGTCATACATAACCTCAGACATTGCAGATGAAATATTGTCTTTTGAGTTAAACGGATTGAATGTTTTAG
>CANUDF010000056.1 GCA_947857085.1 Candidatus Gastranaerophilales bacterium
CAAAGTCTTCAGTGTTTTTATACCCTGCAAGAGTTTGTTGAGTGTTCATAGTTTTGAGAGCTTCTTCGAGTTTTCTTTCAAAGACAGTAGCCGCAGTGTTCCAGCTTTTGTTCTGGTAGTTAGCAACAAGCGTCGGTATTGTCATTGCTGCTACTACGCCGATTATTGCAAGGGTAATTAATACCTCTGCAAGTGTGAAAGCTGACATTCTTAATTCTTTTCGTTTCATAGTTCCTCCATTATCTTCTTTCATTATTAACGTTACTGGAGGAGCTGTGAGATGATACCCCCCCCCTGATTTTCATCCTGTTGTTTTTGGATATCATTTCATTCATCCTTGTTATATACTAATTATATTTATTATAACACATTTTTTAGCCTTGGCAATATGTTACAAGATATAAATAATAATTTTATTATTAAAATAAGTATCAAAATATCAATGACAAAAAACCAGTACTTTATCCCAAAACTTAATAATATTTCCTTGTTTTCTTGACATCTATAAGTTTATTTGCTAATATTAATTCAGGGTAGACCTATCTCACCTCCACCGCACAACAAACTTTACTGTAAAAAAGGTGGAAAGGAGGTGATAACATGAAAAGAAAAGCAGTAAAAAGTGCTATCAAGGCACTGATAGCACTTTTACAAATCGTTATTCTTTTTATGTAGGGTCTGTAAACGGCTGTCTGTAGGGACAGCCACCCTATATATTATTATAACTCGTTTTCTGAATTTGTCAACTGTATATAATGTATTCTTAATAATATTTCCTTGTTTTGTTGACAACGGCCATATCTTCTGATATGATTATACTTAAGGGTAGTACCTCACTCACTCCAACCCACACACGTATTTTACTAAGAAATCGGTGGAAAGGGGGTGGTGAAATGAAAACAGAGCATATAAAAAGTGCCATCAAGGTACTGATAGCACTTTTAAAGTTTTTGTTAATCATTTTATAGGGTACTAAGTCAAGCCTCAATCAACTAGCACTTGGTTGGGGCTTGCCCCTATATTTATTATTATAACTCTTTTGCACAATTTGTCAACTATATATACTGCATTATTAATAATATTTCCTTGTTTTGTTGACGCCAGTCATATCTTCTGATATAGTTATACTTAAGGGTAAGCTCCTGAACCTCCACAGCACACGCATTTTGTGAAGAAATAGGCTGGAAGGAGGTGATAATATGAAAAAACGAATAATAAAAGATGCCCTATCGATTCTAGGACACCTTTTACAAATTATTTCGTTGATTCTATAGGGAGTGAAGAAAGGTTTCAAGAGGTTGTGCTCTTGGAGCCTTTTCCCTATATATACATTATAACTCGTTTTCTCTGCTTGTCAACCCTACTACGTTTGTATGAGATTTTTATTAACAGTTAAAGTTTGCGTTTTGTCCGGACGATTATAATTATATGTTATGAAAAACCCAGAGTTTTTCATACCTCCTCCCCAAGTCTGGTAGCCGTTCTTTTAGAAACGGCTTTTTTTTTATGCTTATGATACCTGTATATCCTTTTCAAATCCGAATAGCGAGCTTACTGATTCATCATCGTGAATTCTTGATATTGCCTGACCTAATAGCGGAGCTACTGATAACTGTTTAATGTTCGGAGGCATTTTTGACATATCCAAAGGTATTGTGTTTGTTACTATGCATTCCTTTATAGGCGCGTTTGCCAGCCGCTCTACCGCAGGGCCTGAAAATACAGGGTGGGCAGCGCATACATAGACCTCTTTTGCTCCCTCTTTTACCAGCAGTTTTGATGCTTCACAAATTGTACCAGCTGTATCTATCATATCGTCAAACATTACGCATACTTTGCCTTTTACATCACCTATAACATGCGATGCTATTGCTTCGTTGTGTTTGTCGCGGCGTTTGTCGATTATTGCAAGTGAACAGCCGATTTGCTTTGCAAAATGTCTTGTTCTCTGTACTCCGCCTGTGTCAGGGCTTACTGCTACCATGTCATCAGGATCAATATTCAAACTTTTAATGTAATTTACAAGAATCGGCGTTGCAAATATATGATCAACCAGAATATTGAAAAAGCCCTGTATCTGCCCTGTGTGCAAATCCATTGCCAGAACTCTGTCTGCACCTGCTGTTGTTAATAAATCTGCTACAAGCTTCGCTGTTATCGCTTCACGGCCTGAAGTCTTTCTGTCCTGTCTTGCGTATCCATAATAAGGAATTACTGCCGTGATTGTTTTTGCGCTTGCACGTTTGAAAGCATCTATTATTATTAACAATTCCATTAAATTTTCATTTACAGGATTGCATAACGGCTGAATTATAAAAACATCATCTCCGCGCACACTCTCTTTTACCTGTACATAAATTTCGCCGTCTGCAAAATTCTTTATTACCATTGGGCCGATTGTTGTGCCTAAGTAATCTGCTATTTCCTGCGCAAGTTTTGAATTAGAACGTCCTGCAAATAGTTTTATGTCGTGAGTGGGGTTTATTGCACGTTCCAATTGCGGAAATGTCATTTCTAATACCATTATTCTTAATCCTTTCTGTTTTGCCGAGCATGATTATTATAAATCTTTAGAAGGTTATCTACAAGTTTATTTTAAGTAATATTACTAAAACAGAACAAAAACTTTTTTGCTATTTGTCTATCCACTTCGCACTTATCAAGCATAAATCATCACCCGTTTCCGCATTTTTTAGAATATGGTTTGTCGTATCACCTGAAATTTCTATTTGCGACAATACTTTATTGCCGTATTTAATCTCTTTTTTAAATATTATGTCTAAAGTTTTGAGCTTTTTCCTGCTCCGAAAATCAAAATCCAGAGGCTCAAATGCCCATACTATGTAGTTTGCGTTGTTTACGTGGTTGTTTACATCTATGTCATCAAATCTGATTTCAAAAATCTTTTCTGCATCAATTCTTTCCGGCATACGAATTTTTTCATATATTAAATCATCCGAACGCTTTTCATATGGCTGCATATACCGGTTGTTCAATAATGCCCCGCATACCGGTGTTATACTTTTTGTTTCTGTATTTACCAGAGACCAGGTGCTTGAGGCCCGACCCAGCAATCGCTCCCCGTCATATATCCCGAAATCACGAAATGCAAAAAGTTTATTATATCCCCGGGGCTCTGTTGTCAGCCTTAAATCATACAGCCCTGAAGGATATTCCTCAAATTCTATCCTGTACTTTAACAAAAACCACGCAAGGTTTTTCTTAATTATATACGAATACCCGAAACCCAGCGCTTCTGCATTATCACTCGCCATATCCTGAAAAAAATGCAGAAGAACTGAAGGTTTCAACACTAAATCATAGTCCATTTCAGAATATCTTACTTTAACAGATTCCGTAAAAATTTTCTTTTCCATATGTTTATTCTAACACGAAGATTTATCCTGTGCATTACCATGTTGCTTTTCCTTTTGTCACATTTATACTGTATGATAAAAAATATACCCATATTATGCAATATAAATTAAATAATATATTCAGCCAGCTAAAGTACGATTGAGAAAGGGCTGTTTCAAAAAATAAAAACGCAAGACCGAAGTACAACAAAAGTTTTATTAACCAATGTTTTACTCCTTTGTTATAAATAAGGAAGCATAACAAATTTGCAACTAAAATGAATATTATCAAAAATATTAGTGCCAGCATTGCACAAAATATAAAAGCTAATCCCATTGATTTATCAAAAGGAGAGGTTATATAGCCGGCTATGTAATTACCTATCACAACCAATTTGGCAAATACAATAATTATAGTAACAAGATTTATCCAGCAATAAATTAACAATTTGTTTTTAACCGCAGGCAGTTTTTTAAATCCTTGCCATTCTGTTATTTTCATACATATTGTAAATATTAAAAAACTAAAACACCACCCGAATAACATAAACAGCATAGTCTGTATATTATAATCTGGATTATAACACCCTGCCTCAACCAGATTAAACGTATTTCCTACATAATAAAATAAATGCCATATTTGATTTAAATAATTTCTATCTATATAAATATCCGGAATTTTAAATCCTGTAAATATATACACAAAAAGTCCGCTTATTACTGTCAAAATTCCGAAAACTATAACAGGGTTGTTATATATACATGGCTTCTTTGTTAAATCTTTCATCATTTTTTCCACCTTTCTATAACATTATAACCCTCTTTTTTTAAATTAGTTTCATAATATTTCCTCGAAATTAACAAAATATTAATTTCGATTAAAAATCCATACCTTTCGTTCCTCTTCTGCTATTAACTAAAGCTATTACATACGCAGGCAACAATTCTACACTCCAGGAAAAAAATATTATATAGGCAATTATATCATTAGCTGACAGATTTGACATAGGTGCAATTTTTGAATTGACTCCAGACAAATATAATAAGATTAAATCAATAATTACAATAACAATATATACTCTGGTTGCTAACCCGCTATCGTTAAAAATTTTCATTAATATTAAGTTTTCATTCCGCTTTATTGTTGTTTTTGTTATCTTTTCTACCATAAAATACATTAACCCTAAATAAAATAACAATAAGATAATTCCCAGCAATATCTGATACCATTGCGTATATGTATCATCAAGAAGAAAAGCCGGCATCATTAAAAGATATAATATTGGCGACAACACGCGAATAATTATAAGCTTACCGGCATATACTAGTATTCCTTTTACACTGTGCAAAATATTCATAATATTTCCTCTTTTTCATAGAAATATTATAACATTACCTGAATAGGTAATCAATCGCCCGGGTGTCTATTTTTTAATTTTCTTATAAATATCTGCAATATTGTAATAATTTTTCATTATTCCTTTTTCTTGCAAACCATATGCCCAATTATTAGGGACATTTATATCTTTACTTTTATCAAAATCGTAATAATCTACAACACGTGTTGAAAAATTATCATTCGCATCAATTTTTGGTTTATATAAAGTTACATGCCCGACACTTCCCCATCTGGCTGCACTGTCAAGCGGGTCTAAAAGATTTTTAATGCTTTTTAAATCCATATTAAGGGGTGCTGTCTCAAGACTTCCATTTTTTAGAGCATCATAATTCTTTTTTATAAAATCTTTTAGTTCAGGTGCATTACTTAACTTTTTAGAAAAATCAGAATAAGGATTATACACAACACCTTTAGTATTATGCGGTATATTAATAGTATCTCTCATTAAACTATACAGCTTCTTGTCTTGAATATTGCTTAAATCGTTAAAAACCGTTGCATTTTTATCTTTTCGGGCTTCTGACATATCATGCATACCATTCCTGATACTATTTGCAGCCATAGGAACAAACGGACGCATAGCATCTTCATATAAAATGCTTTGCGCCTTTTCACCGGGAGTCATTCCTTCGTAAAATGAGGCGCCGCCTGTAGGAACACCTTTTTGACCTGATTTTTTTATATTAAATAATCCATTACTTTGTTTTTTCGGGGATTGCTCCGTCAATTCAGAATTCATAGGAACTCCTATGTTTTCCAATTGATAATCAATTGCTTTTTCATTCTGTCTGAATTCATCAGATGACATGTTTTTGATTTCTTCTCTGGAAAAAATCTTTGAGTTGTTTGCTACTTTGTTGAAAAAATTTTTAAATCTGTTCATGGGGTATCTCCTTATAAATGTATACCCATTTATTATCCGCTATTATTAAATTTCATACAAGCTCGCAATTCTACGTAAGCCAAAATACTTAGGTCAAACTCCTACGCTGCATTCCATTATATAATCGTCCATAACAAACCCGCAGCCTATATCTGTAACCACTGCATCTATTTCCTTAAATCCCCACTTTTTGTAAGCTTTTATTGTGTTTTTGTTGTATTTATTTACAGTCAATTGAATCCTGTTCAAATTATGTTTAACAGCAATTCTCTTAATTTTTTCAAAAGCTTTTGTTCCAAGTCCTTTATGCCTGAATTCCTTTTTAATATATAGTTTTGATAAAAAAAGAAAGTCTTTTTTAAATGAAATTCCGAAATAACCTGCATTTACTCCGTCAATATTTATAAAATAATATTCATAATTTTCATTCACAATTTGCTGTCTTATTGCTTGAGCTGATTGAAATTTTTCAACCATATACTCAATTTGATTGGATGATAATATTACAGTCCAGTATTCGTGCCAGATTTCCGATGCAAGACTTGCTAATTCATTAATCTCTTTTTCTTTAACGTTTACAAAGCTCAACATAAATCCATTATAGCACAATGTCAAATTGAATTAATAAATTTTTATTATAAAATTGGATTTAACGACTATGAAAAACTTTATAAAAAAATTATTTTCTATCACAAGCAGTTATGATAAAAGATACCGGATTATATATCTTTTAGGGCTTAAATTTTGTTTTGATAAACTGAAAATCACTGCCAAAGATAAAGAAAAATATCTGGATTATGCATTGAACCATAATCTTGATAAATCAGAATTTGTTCCTGAAAGCAAAGAAACATATAAAAATAATTCATCTGTAAAACTAATTTCATGGTATCTGCCTCAATTTCATGATTTTAATGAGAATGTCAAATGGTTTGGCAAAGGCTTCAGCGAATGGACAAACACATCAAAAACAGTACCCCAGTATACAGGACACTGGCAGCCGCATATCCCGATTGATGTAGGATTCTATAATCTTGAGACAACATCTGTTATGAAACGCCAGATTGAACTTGCTAAGCAATATGGTATTTATGGCTTTGGATTTTATTACTATTGGTTTTCCGGAAAAAAATTAATGGAGAAACCAATACAAAACTTTTTGGCAGATAAATCACTTGATATGCCGTTCTTTTTCTTCTGGGCAAATGAACATTGGACAAAATTATGGGGTGATGGCCAGATGAACAAGATTCTTTTCCGGCAGGAACTTTTAGACGGTGATGATGAAAAATTCATGACTGATATTCTGCCTTATATGAAAGACGAAAGATATATTAAAATAAACAATAAACCCGTTCTTGTTATTTATCATACAGAAATATATGAATATGAAAGATACATCAAATTTATAAATAAAATAAATGAAATTGCAAAACAGAATGGATTTAACGGAATATACTTAATGACGCCAATCAGGGCAGAAATGGACAAAAATCATTCGAATAATGTTCTGGATAAATACAGGCTTGATGCCTTGTTTGAATTTGTACCTATGGGCTGCAAAGACCTGTTTACAAGAATTCCTGCAAAAATAATGAACAAAAGCTTTGATGGTGCAGTGTTTAATGTTGAAAAATTTATAAAGAATAAAAGCTATTTTTATAATACTGACTGTAAAAAATTATACAAAGGCTGTTTTCCTGTTTGGGATAATACTGCAAGAAAATGCTATAACGGCGCCTCAATATTCCCGAACACTCCGCATAATTATAAGATATGGCTGAAGGATATAATAAAATGGACTAAAGAAAAATATTCTGAAGATGAACAATTTGTATTCATAAATGCCTGGAATGAATGGGCAGAAGGCGCCCACCTTGAACCTGATAATAAATACGGCTACGCATATCTTCAGGCAACAAAAGAAGCTCTGGAAGAAAGCTCTTTATAACAATTTAAAGTCCAATAATTCTGTAATATTCAGATTTAATGCATTTGATATTTTTAAAAGAGTAGAATATTTAGGATCTATAGTACCACATTCAATCCTGCTGATTGTGCGTGTAGTAAGACCGGTTTTTAACGATAAATCTAACTGAGAAATTTTCTTTTTTACTCTCTCGTATTTTATTTTATATCCTAATTTTAAAAACTCATTTTTATCCATTTGTCTATTTTACCGTATTGACAAAAACAATACGATATATTAGAATTCTAATACTAGACATAAAGTATATTAAATTGTACAATGGTATAAAATGAAAAATGTTGGAAGAGTAGTAGTCATAATATTTTGTTTATATAGCCTATTTTTTGTAATAGGAAGCACTTTGGCACCTATTACAGCCCATTTTGAGCAGTATGAATTGTCTTCGAGACTTACGGAGGCATTTATGTATTCATGCCATCAAAAACCTGACAGGTCCTTTTGGTTATTGGGATATCCTGTGGCTTTGTGCTGTAGGTGTTTAGGGTTTTATTGCGGGGTAGTGATATCAGGTTTGATGACAGTATTTAACAAATTAAAAATATCTATAAAACTTTTTATCATTCTTTTTTTATTAACTGCAACGGATATGACTTTGAATTACCTGCTTAAGATAAGCACCTTAAATATAGTAAGATTTATTGCAGGAATAATGATGGGATTTTTATTTATTATGGTAATCGTTTACATATTTAACAAGGAGAGAAATTATGAGAATTAAGAAACTGGCAAGCTGTACACTATTATTAGTATATTTAGGAACATTTATCACACCATTATCTGCTGCAACAACACAAAATGAAACATTATATGAATTTATGAAGAATACAGAGAACATAACGGCTTCTTACAAGTATCCGTCAATGAAATTATCTTTAAATGAAGATGGTAAAACCAAATTAAAAGCCAATACGCCAATAATTTTAAGAAATAGGTATACAATATCAACAAAGAATATTGTAAGCGGTAATAGTATAATGTTCACAGTTTTAGACGATGTAAAAGATGAGAGCGGCTTAATATTGGTCAAGGCAGGAACGCCTGCAATGGCAGAAATAACTTTTGTCGAATACAGAGGAATGATTGGACGTTCCGGTGAGATTGTAATAAATGATTTTCATACAACGGCAGTAGACGGCAGCTATGTACCTCTGTCAGGAAGTTTATCATCAGATCCTGATAACAGAAGAGCATTATCAATCATATTAAGTATTTTTGTATGTCCATTATTCTTATTAATGGAAGGTGATGACGCTGAATTAGCATCCGGAATGACAAAAACAGTATATACAGTTACAGACTATAAATAGACGCCAGTTGTAAGATTTAAAACACTAAAAGATAAGATTAATCAAATAATTTTTTGCATTTATCTTGAATATCTAAGGCAATATTTGGGGCGGCTTTTTCCTTAAGCCCTATATTTTTAGCAACCGCTAAAATATCGTCCAAACTTGGATTTTTGCCTTCTCCGTTAATCGTTGTTGCATGTTCTCCATTTAAAGAAGAACTGTAAGTCAGATCATACGCAGGGGACAAATGCCATTCTTTTTTATTGTCATCATAAAGATAAGAAAAATTCTTTGAATGGTCATCTCGATTGTGCGCAAAAACATTAAAGCACATTAGTCTGAAGAGTTGTTCAATATCTTCATAATTTCTTGTAAGCTCAAGCGTAAGCTTCATCAAAATATTGTAATCCAGATTAGGAAGCCTGTGACTTGTTTCTAACAGTCCGCTTGCTGATACCATATGAATTTTTCTGCCGTTTTTACGGTCAAACCTTTTTACCCCAAAATACCCCGAACAAATTTTTGATGAAAAAAGCCTTGTTTCCGGCATATCTATTCCGCAATCTTTTGCGCATAATGAATATTGATACTCTTTTTCGCCAATATTTTTAGGGTCAAAAGATGACGGGAATTTAATTATCCAGTCTTCGTTATCTATAGAAGTTAAAATTTTAGGCCTTGCACCGCCGGATGAACCGCCAAGTTGAAAAAGTTCATCTAAGTTAGCCGAATCTTGTGATTCCAGTATTTTGGAACACTCTTGAGCAAGAATGTCATAATCGCAAATTTTGTTTTCCGTTTCAAATATGTGTTCAGGCTTATAAGTCAAGGCACCCATCCCGCTTTTCTGAACAACAGCAAGACGATTAAGATTATCAATTTCAGCAGGGTCTATTTTGTTTTTCAAAAACAATCTGTCAACAAGCAACCGTCCCCAACCGTCAGGCAGACTGTCATTAAAAACGCCAAACAATCCGCCAAAAGGTTCGTATTTAGGGAAAAAAACTTTCTTGACAAGGGGTAGACTAAAGGGCGAAATGCTAAAACCATTATTTAGCCAGTCAGAATCATATTCAAAAGCAACAACCCTTTCGGGAGTTTTTGCAAGAGTTCCGACTAAAATATCGTTATAAAATACTTTTAAATATTTATAGTTGTCCATTTATGACCTCATCAATGGAAGTGTAGCTTTTTTGCGTAAATAAATTTTCCAAATCCCCTTCTAAATTGAGAGCAATCAGAATTTTTATAAAAGAATTCAAAGAAATTTCATACTTTGATTCAAACCTTTTGATAGAACCAAGGCTGACACCCGATTTTGAAGCAAGCTGAATTTGTGAAATCTTAAGTTTTTTACGTTGCTGCTTAATTTTTTCAACTAATTCTTTTGCTATTTCATTAGGAGTTTTAGGGTTAAACAAAAAACTGTTCATAGATAATATATTATACTATTTTTATTAAAAAGTCAATATTTAGATAATATATTATCTAAAAAGATATACAATCTTCCCCAAAACAAAATACAACAAAATGAAGTTATGTTGTATTTTGGGGGGTAAATATATGTGGGTAGGGGTGAACAGATTTTTTCAGGCGGTAGTTTTTGAATGCTATTTAAACGATATTTAAACGCTGTTTAAATGGTGTTTA
>CANUDF010000057.1 GCA_947857085.1 Candidatus Gastranaerophilales bacterium
CCCACGTCCCGAACGTGGTGCGCTACCAAGCTGCGCTACATCCCGAAAAATAGTTTTTCCCGAAACTCCGTTTCGGGAGGGTGCGCTACCCCTCTCACAAATCGATACTTAATCGATTTGTTCGGCAGAGTGCTACATCCCGGTGCCAAAGGCACGGCATCAATCTGTACTTTTGCCATACAAATTAGTCGTTTTACAAAAAACTTTAACATACTGTTTTTGGTATCGTTTTTCAAACCTTTGTCAGTTTAAACACGACATCATTATGCAATTTTCAATGTCCAAATAAATTCTATTACAAATTAATTCTTATATCAAGTAAAAAAATGATATTTTCTTTAATTAATTGAATTTTTTTGTAAAAGATTGTATAATATTCACGTTAATTAGAATTAAGAGGTTAATGATATTATGAAACTACACATGCAGATACTTATCGCGCTGGGACTCGGCATTAAACGCAACTGGCACATATTCTTTGGTATAATCGCCGGTATTTTTGTCGGTATTTATCTCCACGGCCATTCCAACACTATAGTTGCTAATATTTTGACTTTTGTTGGACAAGTCTTTATAAGATTAATTCAAATGGTTGTTATTCCTTTAGTAGTTTCTGCAATTATAATAGGGATTACAAGTATTGGTGATAATAAACAGCTTGGAAAATTCGGCTCAAAAATGGTCCTATACTATGGAATTATTACATCAATTGCTGTAGCTATTGGTGCAGCCCTTGCTTTATTAATCAAACCGGGCTTAGGTGCTGCACATTATATTACAGAACATACAGCTTCTGCTGTTCAGGCATCAGTTGCAATGGCTATGGAACAACAGCAAGGTAATATCTTGAATTTGTTCCTTGGATTTATACCTAACAATCCGCTGCATTCTTTTGCTGCCGGTGATATGGTTCCTATTATTGTTTTTGTAGTAATCTTTGCTATTGCACTTGCCAGAGTCGGAGATGTTAACAGACCGATTGTATCGTTCTTTGAATCTGTCTTTGCGGCAACGATGAAAATTACAGACTGGATTATGTTCTTTGCTGCCCCGGGTGTATTTGCATTGACTGCTTCTGCTGTATCAAGTTTCGGCATGGACATATTTATGAGCATTTCAAAATATTTGGGCGTTTTACTTATTGGATTTGCCATCCAAATGTTTATTGTTTATCCACTGTTTTTGAAATTCTTTTCCAAGGTTTCTGCCGCAATGCTTTTCTCTGCTATTGCAGAAGCAATGATGGTAGCTTTTGGAACTGCAAGTTCATCAGCAACTTTACCTTTGACTATCGCTTGCTGTGAAAAACGAGGTATTTCCCATAAAATTTCAAGCTTTGTGCTTCCTTTGGGCGCCACATTAAATTTTGACGGTACTGCTTTATTACAGACAGTTGCGGTAATCTTTTTAGCACAAGCATATGGCGTAGCATTAACTCCATTTTTAATAATCCAGATAGCGTTGTTAGCGATTGTTGCATCCAGTACTTGTGCAGGAATTCCTGGAGCAGGATTAATTACTATTGCGTTAATTCTTAACGGTATGGGATTAAGCCCTGAACAGCTTGTTGCCGGATTTGCATTCCTATTCACAATCGAAAGAATTACCGATATGTTCAGAACGCTGTTAAATGTAACTTCTGATGCAGTTGTGGCTGCTACTATTGCAGATAACGAAAATGAAATCAATTATGATTTATTAAACAACCCTGCAGCATATGAAGAAATAGCTTAACTTTATGAATAAAACAGACTTAATTGCATCAACATTTTTAGGCAAAAAAGTAAACGGCAGTGAAGATTATAATCCATCGCTGCTGGTGGCAATTCCGCGTTGTGAAAACCGCATACAATATAATATTAAAGAAGATGATTTGCCGTTTGCCGGCTGGGATGTTTGGCATGCCTATGAATTTTCATCAATGACGGAAAACGGCATTCCAGTTACAAGATTAATGAAAATTAAATACAGCTGCGAAAGTAAGTTCCTTGTAGAATCAAAATCGCTGAAACTATATTTGAATTCATTTAATATGACAAAACAAGGCAAAACAATTGCTGAATGTCTGGCTTTATCTAAAAAAATTATTGAACGTGACTTGAGTGAAAAGCTTCAAACAGATGTCATGATTAATTTTCTTGAAAACAATACTGAACGAACAGAAATTTTCGGGAACTTTGAAAACCTGATTAAATATATTGACGAAACCTGTTTAAAAATAGAAAAATTCAAAGAAGCCCCCGAGTTATTGGAAACAGAAGAGCTTGATGCTGTCAAAAACTATTATTTAACTTTTGACTCTTTGCGTTCAAATTGCAGGGTAACGCACCAGCCTGATTTTGGTGATGCTTTTATTTATTACAAGTCAAAAAAACACATTAAAGAAGCTGGCTTGGTAAAATATCTAAGCTCATTCCGTTCTGAATTTCATTTTCACGAAGAATGCTGTGAAATGATTTATAAAAGATTATATGATATTTTAAACAGCGGCGACGAACTTTTTGTCTGTGCTCTGTACACAAGACGCGGAGGTATTGACATTTGTCCGGTAAGATACAATTGTAAGACAAATTATGCAGATGCACTGATTGATTTGACAAAATTTGCAAGATTCGGGGTAAAACAATGAACAACCGACAATTTGGAGATTTTGGAGAAGAAATAGCCTGCAAGTATTTACAAGACAACGGGTACAAAATTATTGCCCGAAACGTCCATTATTCAAGGTTTTGTGAACTTGATATCGTTGCAGTTCAAAAAAATACAACTGTTTTTGTTGAAGTTAAAACCCGCAAAAACGACGCTTTCGGAACTCCATTTGAGGCAATAACAAAAACAAAATATGAAAATATTAAAAAAGGTGCATTAAATTACATAGCCGAACATCCATGTAAAAATTATAGAATTGATGTTATAGGAATTACTCTTGAACCTGAATTAAAAATTGAACACCTGCAAAATGTTTAGTTAGATAAGTTTTCCGTTTTCAATTTTATAAATTTTTACATCTTTCAAAAATTCATCTTCAAAAAGAAGTGTATCAACAGAAGTTATAATCGTCTGAGTATTTGCACTAATTGACTTTAAAAGATAATTCTGTCTAATGTCGTCCAATTCTGCAAGAACATCATCAAGCAATAAAACAGGTTCATCGCCGGTCTTGTTTGTGATTATATCAAGCTCAGAAAGCTTCAAGGCGAGTACAATAGTTCTTTGCTGTCCCTGGGAAGCGAATTTCACAGCCTCATTACCGTTTATATAAAAGATTATGTCATCTCTGTGCGGACCAACACAAGACTGGCAGCGCCGCATTTCTTCGATTTTTCTGTCATCCAGCGACATTTTAAATTTCTCAGCTATTTCATCAATTTCAATCTCGTCGCCGTTTAAGAAAGAACAGTCATAATCAATCTTCAAATTCTCTGTTTCACTGATTATGTGGTGTTTTTCGGCAGCAATTTTTTCAATTTCTTTTAAAAATTTTTTCCGCAAAAAAATTATATTACTTCCTGCAATGATAAGCTGTTCGTTATAAACATCAAGGAGCGTTTCGTTAAAGTTTCCTGTCTTTACTGCGTCTTTTAGAAAATTATTTTTCTGAATTCTTATTTTGTCATACTTTGAAAGCCTGTCATCATAGGCAGGATAAATCTGTGAAATAGCTCTGTCAAGCCAATCGCGTCTGTCCTGTGGGTTTCCGCGCAATAACATCAAATCCGCTGTTGAAAATAATACTGTTTTTAAGACCTGTTTAAAATCTTTCGGGCGGGACTTAACACCATTTATTTTAATTTCTTTGGACTTTTCATTGTCGTAAGAGTAAAACAGATTTATATCGGTATCAGCTTTTATAATATCAGCCGTAAGTTCAAATTTTTCTGCTTGGAAATTAATAAATTCCGAAACATTTGAGGTGCGCGGACTTTTTAAAGTTGATAAAAAATAGATGCTTTCCAGAATATTTGTTTTGCCCTGAGCATTTTTACCTATAATAAGAATTTTTGTCGTGTTTAAATCCAGCTTTAATTCACGGCAGTTTCTATAATTTTTTAACTCCAGACCCGCAAGTTTCATATGTAAATTATACAACAAATACAGTATTTATCTATAATTTCTAGACTATTATAACAATTTCGTATATAATAATTTATATAAAATAAGGAAAGAATATGTTACCAATTATATCAGAAGAAATTGCAGCGCAGGCGTTTAGCGAGATATTCAAAGATATGCCTGACTGGCGCAAAAAAATGATACATTATATAAAAGAAGAAAATCCTGAAATAAATACAGCCATAATTGAAGCTGCAAATAAAACTGATTTAGATCCTAAAGCAGTAGCCCTTGGGGCATATATGACATACCTTTTGATAGAATTGGCAAGTAAAGAAAATGAAGCTTTAATGAACTTTGTAGAATAAAGGAAGAAGTATGATTATTGAAGAATTATTGGAAAGATTAGTAAAAGACGGCGGAAGCGATTTGCACATTTCTAATGCACTGCCGCCCGTTGCACGTATAGACGGACAATTAGTAAGATATGAATCCCAGCCGTTAACACCTGATGATGTTGAATCTTTATTATTTCCGATGCTTTCCAATGAGCAAAGAAGACGCCTTGAACAGGATTGGGAACTTGATTTTTCATATGGTATAGATAACGTTGGACGTTTCAGGGTAAATTTTTACAAAGATAAAGGTTGTTATGCAGCAGCATTCAGAACAATAAGTTCACAAGCTCCGCAGCTTGAAGATTTGGGGCTTCCTGAAATAGTAAGAAAAATTGCTGAGAAACCGCGCGGTCTGGTACTTGTAACAGGCCCTACCGGTTCCGGTAAATCAACAACGCTGGCAGCAATGGTTGATTATATAAACAGAACAAGAGCAGAACATATTCTGACAATTGAAGATCCGGTCGAATTTGTTCATACGTCTAAAAAAAGTATTATTCACCAGAGAGAACTTGGGGCTGATACACGCTCATTTGCTAATGCATTGAGAGCAGCACTTCGTGAAGACCCTGATATTATCCTTGTAGGTGAGATGCGTGACCATGAAACAATAGCGTTAGCTTTAACAGCAGCTGAAACAGGCCACCTGGTTTTCGGGACACTGCACACTTCTTCTGCATCGCAAACTATTGACCGTATTATTGACGTATTTCCGGAAGGCCAGCAGCAGCAAATTCGTGTACAGCTTGCAAACTCTCTTGTCGCTGTATTTTCACAAACACTCTTACAAAAACTCCAGCCCGACGGTACTAAAAAAGGCCGTATAATGGCTCAGGAAATAATGATTGTAACACCTGCCATTGCAAACCTTATCCGTGAAGCTAAAGCAGCTCAGATTTATTCAACAATCCAAACCAGTCAAGGTGTCGGTATGGAAACTCTAGAAATGTCTCTTGCAAAACTTTACAAAAAGAAATTAATTACACTTGAAGATGCTCTTGCAAGGTCATCAAGACCGGAAGAACTTAAACGGCAGATACAAGGTGTTTAACTATTTATTTCCTTTTTGTTTATGCTAATATTTTATTAGAAGTATAAATAATTAAAAGGAAACAAATATGACACAACAAACTCAAGAGTCTACATCTCCGGGCGCACAAATAAGACAAACAAGAATTCAAAAACTTGCTGATTTGGCTGACAAAGGTGTTAATCCTTATCCGTATGTATTTGATAAAAATGCTAATGCAGCTGATTTGCAGGAAAAGTACAAAGATTTGCCTGCCGGCGAAGAAACTGAAGATTTTTACTCAGTTGCCGGCCGTGTTATGGCTATCAGAAACACCGGTATGTTTATTGACCTGATGGACGCATCAGGAAAAATTCAAGTTTTTTCACATAAAGAAAATCTTTCTGAAGACCAGATGAAAATTTTAAAACTTCTTGATATCGGTGATATCGTAGGTTTTTACGGTTCAATCAGAAGAACTCCGCGCGGAGAACTTTCTATTAAATCTACAAAACTCAAATTGCTTTCAAAATCACTTTTACCGTTGCCTGAAAAGTTCCACGGACTTACTGATGTTGAAACAAGATACCGCCAAAGATATGTTGATATGATTATCAATGAAGATGTTAGAAAAACATTCAGAACAAGAAGTTTGATTATCCAAAAAATTAGAGAATACTTAACATCTCAAGGATTTTTGGAAGTTGAAACACCAATGCTTCACCCTCAGGCAGGCGGAGCTAACGCAAGACCTTTCGTAACTCACCATAACACACTCGATATGGATATGTTCTTAAGAATTGCTCCTGAGCTTTATTTAAAAAGACTTATGGTTGGCGGTGTTTCCGAAAAAATATTTGAAATTAACAGAAGTTTCAGAAATGAAGGTATTGACACACGCCACAACCCTGAATTTACAATGATGGAACTTTATCAAGCGTATGTTGATTACAATGAAATGATGGCATTAACTGAAAATATGGTTTCATCAATTGCGCAGGAAGTTCTCGGCACAATGAAAATCCAGTACGGCGAACACGAAATCGACCTTACACCTCCTTGGGATAGAAAAACAATGTTGGGTTCTGTAAAAGAAGCAACAGGAATTGATTTCAATACTGTATTTACTGTTGAAGATGCAAAGGCAAAAGCAAAAGCTGCCGGCGTAAATGCAGACGATTGCGACAACTGGGGTCAGGTTGTTGAAAGAGTATTTGAAGAAAAGATTGAACCTTCATTAATACAGCCTGTTCACATTATTGATTATCCGCGTGATATATCACCTCTGGCAAAAGTTCACAGAGATAATGACAGATTAACAGAACGTTTTGAAACAAGAATTAACGGCTGGGAAGTTGCAAACGCATTCTCTGAATTAACAGATCCTATTGACCAGAGAATGAGATTTGAAGCCCAAATGCAGGCAAAAGCTGCCGGTGACGAAGAAGCAATGCCGATTGACGAAGATTATATCTGCGCATTAGAACACGGGGTGCCTCCTATGGGCGGGTTAGGCATCGGTATTGACAGATTGATAATGCTTTTAACAAATTCACCATCAATACGTGATGTAATTGCCTTTCCGACTTTAAAGAAAAAGGATAATTAAAAAGAGCCCTTAAGGGCTCTTTTTTTGTGATAAAATTATGTATATGTATAAAACTTATTCAGATATATTAAAAGCTCTTGAGGAGAACTCTCATCTGCGGTCAATAAAAAATTTTTCAAAAAAAAATGAAAAATATATTTATTTTGGAGAAAAAAGACTTTTAAATTTATCTTCGAATAATTACCTTGGACTTGCCGATAACAGACGGATTACAGAAGAATTTATGAAATTTATCGGAGGAAAATATTCGTTTGGAAGTGCATCTGCAAGACTTTTGACTGGATCTTTGCCAATTTATAATGAGCTGGAAGAACTTCTGGCTAATTTATACAATAAAGAAGCAACCCTTTTATATAACAGCGGATATCATGCCAATGTCGGAATTTCAAGCACGCTTGCACAAAAAAACGATGTTATTTTTTCAGATAAACTAAACCATGCCAGCATTATTGACGGAATGCAGCTATCTCAGGGAAAATTTTTCAGATATCAGCATAATAATATGGAAAGCCTCGAAAAACTCCTTGAACGCGAACGAAACAACTACAATAACGCAATAATCCTTACCGAAAGCGTTTTCAGTATGGACGGCGATATTGCAGACTTGAAAAAAATTATTGAATTAAAGAAAAAATATAACTGTATTCTTGCAATTGATGAGGCGCACGCGTTCGGCGTTTTCGGAGAAAACGGCCTCGGGGTTGCGGAAAGCCTCGAGCTGATTAATGACATAGATTTAATAATCGGAACATTCGGAAAAGCAGCCGGTTCGATTGGAGCATTTGTAACCGGAAACAGAGTTTTAATTGATTTTCTGATTAACAAATCCCGCTCTTTTATTTTCTCCACTGCACTTCCGCCAATAAATATTGCCTATACAAAATGGGTTATCGAAAATAAATTTCCAAAAACTCTTGATAAACGCATACAAATGCTTGAATTAGGCAAAAAACTGGGAAGCCAGAGCCATATTATCCCGATAATTTTAGGCAGTAATAAAAAAACGATGGAAACCTGTGAAATCTTGTATGAAAACGGTTATTTTACCCTCCCTATAAGGCCTCCGACAGTTCCTGAAAACACTTCAAGAATAAGGCTTTCACTAACAACAGAAATAACAGAAAAGGATTTGGAACAATTATGCAGTATCATTGGTTAATTCAAAATAACAATAATAAGCTAATTGTATTTTTCGGAGGATGGAGCTTTGATTACAAACCTTTTGAATGCATATCCTCTGATGAATACGATGTTTTAATGTTTTATGATTACAATAATCTTGAAATGCCCTGTAAAATTCCGGATTACGAAAGCAAAACTCTTATAACCTGGTCTATGGGAGTTTTCATAGCTTATAATTTAAAAGATAAATTACCGCAATTTGACAAAAAAATAGCGGTTAATGGTACACCTTTTCCTATTGATGACGAATTTGGAATTCCAAACAGAACATTTGATTTAACGTTAAAATATGCTGAAACAGGCCTGCAAGGGAAATTCTACGAAAATGTATTTTCTGACAGTGAACTTCTTAAAAAATATCTATTAAATCCTGTTGAACGTTCAATAAAAAACAGGGTGGAAGAACTGGAAGCTTTGAATGAATTCATCAGGAATCATCCGGCAGAATATGACAACAGTTATTATGATACCGCTATTGTAGGGAATAAAGACAAAATTATTCCGACAAAAAATCAGTTGAATATGTGGCAAGATTTGGCTAAAGTTATTGATTGCGGGCATTTTCCGTTCTATAATTACAACAGCTGGGATGAAATATGCAAATAAACACTAAATCAATCAAAAGCCGTTTTGAAAAAAGTATGGACAAATATGACGAAAATGCTGTTATCCAGCTTGATTTAGCCCAAAAACTAGCTGAAGAAACAGCAAAAATTCAGAATGAATTTGAGACTGTACTTGAACTTGGCTGCGGTACAGGGCTTTTGACTAGGCAGCTTAATGATAAAATAAGTTTCAAAAACTATTACGCAAATGATTTAGTTGAAAAATCAAAGAACTATATTGCCGGAATACTTCCAGAATGTAAATTTCTTCACGGAAACGCAATTAAAATAAACCCGCCCAAAAACATTGACCTTGTAATTTCAAATGCAATGGTACAGTGGTTTAATAATATTGAAGATTTAACACGATATTACAAACATTTTTTGAATAAAAACGGTCTGCTTGCATTTTCCACATTTGGACCGGAGAATTTTTCGGAAATCAAAGCTATCTCAGGAGTAACACTTGATTATAGGACCAAAGAAGAGATTCTTAAAACTCTGGAACAAGATTATGAAATTTTATACTCTGAACAGTATATCCAAAAAATAAGGTTTAAAAACCCGCTTGAGCTTTTGGCGCATATGAAAAATACCGGCGTAAATTCACTAACATCAAAAACCTGGTCCGTCAAAGAAGTTAAAGATTTCTGTGAAAACTATTTAAAAAGATATGATAATGTAGAATTAACATACAACCCGATTATAGTTATTGCAAGAATCAAATCATTTTAATGATTCCCAATACCCTTTTGAATTATCATCAGGATTTATGTCATTATAAGCATACTAGGCACAGCCCTCGCCATTAACTCCCCGTGTTGAAAATTGGGAACAAGGCATTCCTCTTACCTCACAAAACGGATCCGTCTTACATAATTCTTCCATTTCTTCATCTGTATACAATTTTGTCATTTAACAAATCTCGTTTTCAAAACTTTCTTTTCAAACTTACTTATTAGTGTAGGAATTGTTAAAACTGCAACAACTCCTATTATTCCCAAAGTTACCAAAACTTCAGCTAACGTAAATCCCTCACAGAGGAAGCCCCCCCCCCGGTCAAGCGTCGTCTTAACTAACATATAATATCCTCCTTGTTTAT
>CANUDF010000058.1 GCA_947857085.1 Candidatus Gastranaerophilales bacterium
GTGGGGTAAATGTATATTTATAAGTCTTGTCATTCGACGAGACTTTCTTTTTCGGCAAACGGGCTTAAAATGTCAGTTTTACTGAGTTATTTCGTATAAATTTATGCGAAAAAACAATTTATTAATAATAATTCCTGTTTTTATTGACATAAAAAAACTGATTTGTTATAATTAATTTGAGGGTAAGCTCCGAAAACCTCCTCCGACACAGACTTGTTATGAGACCGAAGCGGAAAGGAGGTGAAAATATGAAAACAATGATAATAATTAAAGCCATTATCATTGCAGTGATAATGGCTTTAAAATTTGTATTATTGCTTTTATAGGGAGTTATGAAAGCCTTGAAAGGAATACCGCCTTTCAGGGCTTTTCCCTATATATACATTATAACTCTTTTTTTAAGAATGTCAATTGTCAGAATTATAATCAAATAACTTTGAGAATATTTCTGTCATTCGTTTTATTTTTAGTTTGCGCAAAATCCGGCGTTTGCAGTTGACATAGTCCTTATATTGGATACCGTACCATTCGGTTATTTCTCTTGCATTCATGCCCTGCGCTATGGCAAAGGCAATAGTTTTTTCAAAGTATGACAAGTTGTTACGCATAAAAATATTATAAACACATGTTGCATAATATGCAACATAAAAATATGCCCGATATGCTGTGGTTTAACATCAAGCTATAGTTTAAACTTTTTATATGGGTTTAAGACAAGACTTTGGAAAAAGAGTAAAAGAACTTAGAACATCACAAGGGTTAAGCCAAGAAGAATTAGCCTTTATGTTAGGAATAAATAGAGTTACACTCTATAAAATAGAAAAAGGTAAAAGTTTTGTTAGTGATAAAACACTTGAAAAATTGGGAAAAGCTCTCGGGGTCGACATTTCTAAATTATTTACATTTAAGTCAAATAAACCTAACGATTTTTTGGATATAACCATAAGAAAGATTAAAACTTTAAATAAAAACAATCTTAAAACCGTAGAAATTTTTATTGAAACATTGATAAAACAACAGTTAAACTCTAAATAATCAAGTTGTTTTCATAAGCAAGATATAATAGCTGACGCCTGTTTGAGGCATTCAATGCTTTCATTATTCTGTGCAGCTCATACAAGAATTTGTTTATGTCTCTGTAATAATATTTGTTTGCGATTTCCCGGTATGTCATTCCGCTCAAAAGATATTTATAAATTCTTTCGCCTGTATTTTGTTTCATGACTATCTCCTTATACTATTAGATATAAAATATTGTCTTATAGTCACATTATAAACTATGTTTTTAAAAATATATTAATAATATTTCCTGTTTAATAATTTTTAGTGACAAATTGCATAATGACGTAACCAAATATGCAATAGAACCATTTACTATTTGGTTGTATTTTTTGATTATGAGTTTAAAGAAGTTATTTGGTAAAAGACTACAAGAATTAAGAAAAGAAAGAGGATTAACTCAAGAAAAATTCTCTGAAATGGTTAATTATGAACCGAATACTGTAGGGCAAATTGAATGCGGGCTAAGGTCACCGTCATTTAAAGCTCTTGAAAGGATTGCCAAAGCACTTGATGTTAATTATTATGAGCTTTTCGACTTTGAGGAGCTTCAAACAGAAAACAGTCTTATAAAAGCTATTGTCAAAGAGCTTGAGGGCACTAATAAAAAATTCCTTCAGCATATACTGAATACTATAATTGAATTAAAGAAATTCTTACGTATTAAATAACGTTGAAAAACTCTTGCAGACTTGACAAACCAAAAAAAGGAGTTATAATGAATATATAGGGGCAAGCCCCAACCAAAAGTGCTTGATTGAGGCTTGACTTAGTACCCTATAAGAAAAATAAAACAATTTTGAGAGCTGCAATAACTGCAATTATTGCAGCTTTTATTATTTGTTTATTCATCTTAATCACCCCCTTCCACCGATTTCTTAGTTAAATGCGTGTGTGGGCGGGATGTTAGATACTACCCGATATATATTTTAAAATAAAAAATAATTCCTGTCAATAAAAACAGGAATTATTATGAATAGTGTTTATAATCTTATTTTTTCTTTGATTTGTCTGCAAGCTCACTGTCTACACGCAGGAACACCGGCTTGATGTCTTCTTTTGCTATAAGCTTGCCGGCTTTTATGTTGTCACAGGTTAAATCATCAAGTTTGGTGTCCAGATTGAATGACAGCTGTTTTGCCATTTCGCGTGCAATATTCGGACAGTACGGGTATATCAATGCGGTCACAATGCACATTATTTCAAGAACTGTTGTTAAGACCGTTCCGCATTCTGTCCATTTTTCTTCTTTTGCAAGTGTCCACGGTGCGTTGTCTGTTACGTATTTGTTTGTCATATCGACAAGCCCGATAATTTCCTGTGCGGCTTCTGCTATTTCAAAATGGTTAAAGTGGTTTTCAACTATTTTAACAGTGCCCAGAGCCTTTTTAAACAAATCAGATTGAACCTTGAATTCCGGCTTAACTTCACCGTCAAAATATTTCACAAGCATTGAAAGCGTTCTGTTAAGCAGGTTGCCCATGCTGTTTGCAAGGTGTGCGTTAACTTTTTCTTTAAAATCTTCGTCCGAATAGTTTCCGTCGCGTCCGCAAGGTGCAGATGTTGCCATATAGTATCTGAACGCATCAGGGTATTCAAGCTCAAAGTTTTCAAGTACTGCTGTCGGTGAAATTACGTTGCCTAAGGATTTTGACATCTTGGATTCGTCTATTGTAATCCAGCCGTGCGCAAAAATGTGTTTTGGCAAAGGTAAATCCAGCGCAAGTAAAAATGCAGGCCAATATATGCTGTGGAA
Source organism: Candidatus Gastranaerophilales bacterium (assembly GCA_947857085.1). Classification (GTDB taxonomy): domain Bacteria; phylum Cyanobacteriota; class Vampirovibrionia; order Gastranaerophilales; family Gastranaerophilaceae; genus SIG32. The sequence continues at coordinate 2,816 of CANUDF010000058.1, forward strand.
TTTCAAAATATCTTTTCCGATTACGTGAACATCGGCAGGCCATAATTTTTTGTATAAATCTGACGGGTTTTCTGTATCATAACCGATTGCCGTAATATAGTTTGAAAGTGCGTCAATCCATACATAAATTACCTGATCAGGATCGTCTAAAACATCAATACCCCATTGTACATTTGATTTTGCACGGGAAACAGAGATGTCCTGAATGTCTTCAAGCTGGTTCAATACTTCGTTTGCTCTGAAAGACGGCACTATAAAATCAGGATTTTCTTTAATATGTTTGATTATCGCGTCTTTGTATTTTGAAAGTTTAAAGAAATAGTTTTCCTCTTTAACAAGTTCCGGTTTTTTCAGGTGGTCAGGGCAAAGACCGTCTTCTGTCAAATCCTTTTCATTCAAAAAGCATTCACAGCCGGAGCAATACAAACCTTCGTAAGAGTGTTTGTATATATCGCCTTTTTCAACAAGTTTTTTGAATATTTTTTGAACTGTTTTTTCGTGATATTCATCAGTTGTTCTTATAAACTTTGTATAATCAACGTCGAGCGCTTTCCATGCATCCTGAAACTTTTTTGCGTTCATATCGCAGAGTTCCTGCGGTGTCATGCCCTGCTCTTTTGAAGTTTTCTGAATTTTTATACCGTGTTCGTCAGTTCCGGTTAAAAAATAAACTTCTGTTCTTTGCGAATAGTGTCTTGCTATAACATCAGTTAGAATCTTTTCATAAGCGTGTCCGATATGCGGTGCGCCGTTTACATAATCAATTGCCGTTGTTAAGTAATATTTATCCATTTATATTTCCCTCTTTGAGTAAATTATATCACAAAAAAGTTACAATTTTTCCGGTAAAAGGCAATTTTTTTTCTTAAATTAACTTTATAAGTATATAAAGGAGTAGGTATGTCCTGGGTAAACGATTTAGACGCATTAGCATCGGCAGGTGTAATTGATTTTGACGCACCGGCTTTTATAAGAGGCACCCCGCCAAGATATTACGGAAATCCTGCGCTGCAAACGATTCCGAGTAATTTACCGCAAATACAGAGCCAGCCTGTGAATGATGAATTCAAAAGCAGTTCAACCCCTGTGTACAACCCGTTCTGGAAAAAAGCTTTATTCACCGGAATAGCTGCTGCCGGCGTAATTTTTGGCGCAAGTAAGCTTAAGTGTGTTAAAAACCTGTTGAAAAAACCGTTTAATGGTATTCAAAATTTAATAAATAAATTTAAACCTAAAAAACCTTAAGACTTTTTGTCTTTTCTTTCGCGGACTGAAATTCTTATTGGTGTTCCGAAAAATCCGAAAGCTTCACGCAGCTTGTTTTCAAGATATCGTTTATAGTGGTCTTTCAGTAAATCCGCATTGTTTGCAAAAATTATAAATGTCGGTGGCTGAACATTTATTTGTGTTGAGTAAAGTATTTTCAACCGTTTATTTTTTACGCTTTGCGGCGGATTTAAGGTATAAGCTTCGTTGATAATTTTATTCAAAAGACCCGTTGAAACGCGTTTTGTGCACTGTTCGTAAACCTCAACCGCTTTATCAAAAATCTGGTTTAATCTTTGTTTTGTCACTGCGCTTATATAAATTTTCGGTGCAAAATCCAAAAACGGAATATCATTTGCAAGTTTTTTATCAAACTGATTAATTGTGTTTGATTTTTTGTCTTCTATTAAGTCCCATTTGTTTATTGCGACAATCAAACCTTTTCCTGCTTCTGTTACAATAGACGAAATTTTTTTGTCCTGATCTGAAATCCCCTCTGTTGCATCAATTACAAGAACAGCAACATCGCAATCTCTTATTGAACGGATTGCCCTGTCAACGGCAAATTTCTCAACACCCCAGTCAACTTTTGATTTCTTTCTTATTCCGGCGGTGTCAACTATTACAAATTCTCTATCTTTATAGTTAATTCTTGAATCTATACTGTCGCGTGTTGTGCCTGAAATATTGGAAACAATTACTCTGTCTTCGTTTAAGAGCGAGTTAACTATTGAAGATTTGCCGGCGTTCGGTCGTCCTACTATTGCAATTTTAATTGTTTTATCTTCTTCAGGATTTTCGTCAACTTCAAAATCCTCTGTAATAAGTTCCAGCAAATCACCAACACCGCCTGAGCCGTGAAGTGCGGAAATTCCAATCGGGTCGCCAATTGCAAGTGCATAAAAATCACTTGTCATATATTGCGAATTCGGGTTATCCAGTTTGTTTACCGCAAGATAAACAGGTTTGTCCGTCTGCCTTAAGATATTTGCAATATCATAATCAACAGGGTTAATTCCGTCTTTGCCGTCTACTAAAAAAATAATCTTATCAGCTTCTTCACAAGCGATTTTTGCCTGATCGAAAATAGAAAGCATAATTTCATCTTCATCGCCGGGAATTATTCCGCCTGTATCAATTACCGTAAAAATCTTGTTCTGCCATTCAACATCAAAATATATTCTATCGCGGGTTACACCCGGCAGGTCGTCTACTATTGAGTTTCTGGCACCGGCAAGACGGTTTACGAATGTTGATTTACCTACATTTGGACGTCCTACTATTGCAACTATGGGTTTTCTTTTCATAAGGCTATTATATCATGAACAAATGTTGATATTTTATGTTAAAATTACAACATGAAAAGTTTAATTGTTTTAGTCGGTATGATGGGGTGCGGAAAAACTACAGCCGGTGCTCTTTTAAGTGAAAAACTCGGGTTTGATTTCATTGATGTTGACAATGAAATTGAAAAATCTGAAAACATGACTATCCCCAATATTTTTAACGAGTACGGAGAACAGTATTTCAGAAAAATAGAAAAGATTAAAACACTAAGTTTTGCAGACAGCAGAAATCTTGTTTTATCTCTCGGCGGCGGAGGGTTTGAAGACGAAGAAACCAGAAAAATATTAAAGAAAAACGGAATTGTTATTTATTTGAAAGCAACACCGCAATGCCTTTTTGAAAGGATTAAATCCGCTATTCACAGACCGCTTCTGCATAAGAATTTTTCTGTTGAAACTATTGCTTTCATTTTGAAAAAGCGTTCGGCAAACTATGAAAAAGCTCACCATACAATTGATACCTGTGGAAAAACTCCGGAAGAAGTTGCTGAAAAAATATTGAGGATTTTAAAATGATTAATCTTGATGTAAAAATTAAAGAACAGGAAAAAAGTTATCCTATTTTTATTGAAAACAGTGACATTTCTTCGCTTAAACAGGAAATTCTAAAACAAATCCGCGGGAAAAAGTTTGCCGTTGTAATTTCTGAAAAAGTTGACAAAATTTACGGCAAAGTTCTCGGGTTTGACAAAAAAGACAAAATTATTTTAAAAGATGGCGAAGAACAAAAGAATTTAAAAAACTACAAAAAAATTCTTAACTTTTGTCTTAAAAAACATCTAACAAGAGATGATGCAATAATAGCAGTCGGCGGCGGTGTAACAGGTGATATAGCAGGGTTTGCTGCAGCAACTTATATGCGAGGGATTGACTGTATTCAGGTGCCGACAACTTTACTTGCCTGTGTTGACAGTTCTGTAGGCGGAAAAACTGCTGTAAACAGTTCTTCCGGTAAAAATTTAATTGGTGCTTTCTATCAGCCAAAAGCCGTTTTTATTAATACTAATTTTTTAAAAACGCTTGATTTAAGAAACTTAAAAACAGGTTTGGGAGAAGTAGTCAAGTATGCCTTCATTGAAAAAAGCTGTATGGCTGATGAAGAATTCAATCTAATTAACTTTTTAGATGAAAATTATATGAAAATTTTTGAATTTGACCCGCAGATTTTAAAAGAAGTAATAAGAATATGCATTTTGCTTAAGATTTCTGTTATTGAAAAAGATGAAAAAGAAAACAATCTCCGAAGAATATTAAACTTTGGCCATACATACGGTCATGCAGTAGAAAAGCTTACCGGATACAAAAAATACACTCACGGGGAATGCGTTGCGGCAGGAATTTCTTTTGCTTTTGAGCTTGCACTGAAAAATAATCTTATTGATAAAAACTATCTTTACTTTATGCAGGATGTAATGAAAAAGTTTAATTTTAAAGAGATTCCGCAGTTTGATTTGAAAAAAGTTATTCCGGTTATGAAATCAGACAAAAAATCAACTTCTGATTTTATCAGATTTATTCTGCCTGTTGATTACTCGCTTGTAAAAGAATTTTCTTTTAACGAATTGCTTGATATTATTTAACAAGCCCCTCTGTTTCGTTATAAATTACCATGTAAAAATCAGGACTAGTCATATTTGGATTTTTTTTCATAAATTTTTGAACATCAAATTTTTCCAGAAATTTGTCTAATTTATCTATTACCTTTTTGTTTTCTTCGTGTTCGTTTTTTAAATTATTTATATATGATTTTGTCATCATAAGAACTTCATCTTCAGTCAAAAGCGGAAGTCCGCCTATTTTAACTTCATCTTGTTCTTCCTGTTCGAGGTATTTTTTCTCTTCTTTTTTTTGTTCTCTCTGATGCTGCTGTTTATTTTTATCAGAAGAAGTTGAGGATTCTATTTTTTTGTTAAAGGGATTATTAACCGAATTAAACATAAAAGGTCCTCCTTTCATTATAATAACGGTCAAAATGATAAGAATCTTTAGAAAATCATCCGTTTGGAGTATTGCTGTAGAAAACTTTGTAAAAAACAGTAGAAAACTCATGAGTTTTCTACAATATTCTATAAAACTTTGTGTTTTCTACAATTTTGTATTTTTTATTATTAAATTTTCTACAACTTTTTCTACAAAACAAACTTCAATCATAATCATAATTTCAGACTGTTTTCTACAAATATTTACAGCTTATTATTACTATGATTTATATAAATATTTATTATATATTATTTAATATAAAAAGTTTTGAACAAAAAGCGGTTATATTTCTTTACGTTGTTTGTTTTAAGCTGACTTTTGTTATATTATTTTTGTAAGGTAACAATATTAAGGAGTAAAAAGTAATGAAGTTTGTTGTTAAAAAGGAAGATTTATTTGAGGGAATTAAGATCGTTGAAAGAGCTACAAGCATGAAAGCTTTGCAGCCTGTATTTTTAAATATATTAATTGAAACAGTAGACAATGCAACAATAAGACTGGTTGCAACTGATTTGGATTTGACAGTAACAGCTCTTGTTGATGCACAGGTTGAAGAAGAAGGTAAAATAACACTTCCGTCAAAAACTTTAAACGAAATTGTTTCAAAATTAGGCAATAAACTTATTACATTTGAAATGCCTGAAGGTGAAACAACAGTAAACATCACATGTCAAAACTCCAAATTTGATATAATCGGTATTTCAGCAAATGAATTTCCACCTGAAGTTTATAAAGTAGAACTTAATGATGACGAAAGCTTTGAAATTGAACTAAAACCGTTTTCAAAAGCTGTAAGACAGGCTGGATTTGCTGCTGCAAGTTATGAAACAAGTAATCTTTTATCAGGTATTGTCTGTGATATTTCAGGACAGGTTCTTGAAATTGCATCAACTGATGGAAACAGACTTGCTCGTGTAAGAGAGCACATTGATAACAAAGACAATAAAACAAAACAGCTTATTATCCCGTCAAAAGCACTTAACGAATTTATAAAAATGAGTTCATATATAGATGAAGAAGCAGTCAGAATTTATACGGAAAAAACGAAATTAATTATAAAATCAGAAAAAACAATGACAATTTCGAGACTTTTGGAAGGTCAATTCCCAAAATATAATCAGTTAATACCTTCTGAAAGTCCAAAAGAAGCAGTCGTAAATGTTTCACAATTAATTTCAGCGTTAGAGCGTGTAGCAATTATGGTTAATGAAAAAACAAGTATTGTAAAAATGAACTTTGCTGACAATGAATTAACCTTGAACGCTGATACACCTGATTCCGGTAAATCAGAAGAAAAAATTGATATAAATTACACATCAGAACCATTGTTGATAGCATTCAATTACAAATATGTACTTGAAGCATTGAAAAACATTGATTGTGACGAAGTAAAAATCGGCTTGAACACAGGACTTTCAGCGACAGTATTGAGACCGAACTGCGACGAAGATTTTGTCTGCCTGATTATGCCTGTTCAAATAAGATAATGTGGCTGAGCCACGACAACACTCTGTCATTGCGAAGGAGCGTAGCGACTGTCGCAATCGCACTGCCTGAGACAGGACACCATATTGGACTATGGTGAACATTTAACTGTTAATATTGGATAGTCAAGTAATAACGACACTGCGTATCACCCTCTCCCCTTGCGGGAGAGGGGAAGAAAAAATCGCGCGAAATAGGTAAATAGGTAACCTAATCACCTAAGCAAACCGCCTGTAGGTAGCTGCTGGTACGGCTGTTGCTGAGGTAGCCCGTGTCGGTAGGGGTGAAGCCCCGGCCGTATGCGCCGTGCTCGCTGCGCTCCTCACCAGACCAGACGTAAAACGTTGAGCCTTGAGTAGCTGTGAAACCGAGTTCTGCTACCTTTTCATAGTCAAGTGTTAGGTCTGTTACAATGTCTTTTGCTCCTATTCCTGATGTGTTGTAAACATAGTTCGCTATTTTTGCTACCTGTTCTAATGTCGGCATTTTTTCAACACCTCCGCAGGCTTTAACAGCACCAGCCCAATAATCATCTGTATAACCACCGCACCATTCTTTCTTGTTGCCAAAACCTTGGTCGGCAATTTCTTCACACTCTGCCTTTGTTAATGGGTCAGGTGTAAACGGTGCTGTAAAACAAACGCCGTCCAATTCGAACGCACAATTGCTGTTGCCTAAACTTGCTACGTTTATTGAACGCAAATCTTTGTTTTGTGTATTAGGATTCTTTAATCCTGATGTATCATATAATAATGCTAAGCAAGAAGTGCCAGTAATTTGGTTGCTGTATGGGTCTTGTTTACAATCAGGATTGTATGCAACTATTCCTGTTGTACCGTTAGCAAACTGTAATCCTATAGTTTCTGTATCCCAATCTTTTTGACCAAATTTACTTGCATTTTTAATATTGGAAATCTCTATTTCTTCGTTTTCTGTACCCCAGTAAACTTTATCTTCAAAACAATCAGTAAGCGCATCATTCTTACAAATTTTAGTAATCTTAAAATGTTTGCTTAACTCATTAACAAAGTCTTCAGTATTATTATACCCAGCTA
>CANUDF010000059.1 GCA_947857085.1 Candidatus Gastranaerophilales bacterium
CAATTAGCTGTTATACTATTGGTTCTTCAACATCTACAACAGAGATTAAAGGTGTAGAAGATTGCCAGATTGAAAAAGATTCTACCGGACGATACATTTCGATAAGTATCCCGGGCGGCAAAGATGAGGATGGTAATCCAATTGACTACGTAACCTATACATTAACAACATCAACAGTGACCGATCAGGATGCTTACGATGATGCAATGAATCAGTATGAATATGATAAATATTTATATGATCAATCAATTCAAGAAATAAATGCACAAATCGAAATAATTCAAGCACAGGATAAAAATCTTGAATTGAGATTGAAACAATTAGACACCGAACAAGATGCTATTTCAACAGAAATGGATGCTGTTCAAAAGGTAATTGAAAAGAATACAGAAAGTTCATTCAAAACTTTCGGTTAATCTTTAAAAGTTTATTTTCCTTTCCCTTTTTCCTTTTTCCTATTGATTTTCCAACGACTTTTTCTACAAAAAGTCGTTTTTTTTATGTTATTATTAATATATGGATAAAAAATATAAAGCAGTATTAGATGTTGTAAAAGCCGACATTGAGAGGGTTAATAAAAATCTTGTTTTTGACATAGGTTTAAACCCCCAGCTCAATAAAGAGCTGGAAAGTTTTTTACATTCACCGTCAAAACGTATTCGTTCTCTTGTAACAATTTTGTATCTAAGGGCGTCCAAAATGTATCTTTTGCCGGCTCATTATGAATTATTGTCGGCCGTTGAACTTGTACATAATGTTTCGTTAATTCATGATGATGTTATTGATGAAAGCAAACTCCGCCGGAACAAAAAAACGTTAAATGATAAATTTGATAATCAACTGGCGGTTATATCAGGGGATTATCTTCTTGGAGCGGCATTGAAAAAACTTGTTAAAATTAATTCTTTAGAGGTAATTGACATCTTTGCTGATGCATTAAAATGTATGTGTTTGGGTGAAGTTAATCAGTACTTTAATAAGTTTAAAAAAATAAAGCTTGATGAATATTTGGAAAAATCAACGCAAAAAACAGCTTCTCTTTTTGAGTGTTCTTTAAAAGCTGCAATTTACCTGACAGGAAATGAAATTACGGAACAGGCAGTTGAGTTCGCAAGCAATTTTGGATTGGCTTTCCAAATCCGCGATGATTTAATTAACGTTTTAAATACAGACAAATCAAAATCTGTAAATGATGCAGAAGAAGGCATCTATAATGCCCCGATGATTTTATCTGATGAACTAAATGTCGGTATTGAAAAAACAAAAGATTTGTTAAATAATTATATTAATTGTGCAAAACATTGCATAACGGATTTAGAGGAGAGTATCTATAAAGCTGCGTTAATGGAGCTTTTGGAGTTAATAAAAAATGTTTAAAGAACAGTTAAAATCATGGTACGTTAAAAACAGACCTGCAATAAAAGAAACAATCGACACCGTAGTTTTTGTAGTTGTAATGGTAATAATTATAAGATTTTTTATAGGTGAAATACGCTGGATACCGTCGGGTTCAATGAAACCTACCCTAGTTGAAGGCGACAGAATTTTTGTGGAAAGATTTTCAAGATTTTATAAAACTCCTGAACGCGGCGATATTATGGTTTTCTACCCGCCGTTTGTTGAATTGAAAAATACTCCCGTAAAACTCTTTTCAAGGTTAACAGGTTTTTTCTGTAAAGATATTGCATATATTAAAAGGGTAATCGGTATGCCCGGTGATAAATTTGAAGTTAAGCAGGATAAAGACGGTAAAAGTACAGTTTATATAAATGATAAACCGCTTGATGAACCTTATGTCAGAAGTGTTTATGACTATTCACCATGCACTGAAGCAATGTATTGCGGTCCGTTCATAATTCCTGAGGGCGAATATTTTATGATGGGCGATAACCGCGGCAACTCTCAGGACAGCAGATACTGGGGAACGCTGCCTCAGGACCGTTTTGTCGGCAGGGCGGTATTTCTTTTCTGGCCGTTTACAAGAACAAAAGTATTACATTAACATATGATAGTATTTCATATAATCTGACATAATTGTTGAGCTTGTAGCATTTGCAACAGTTGCTTTTAAGGCCTGTTCGTTATCTGTTTCAGCATTTTTCTTAGGCTGTTCATCCTGTGTCTGCTGTTGTTTTCTGCTTTCTTCAATTTTACTTTCCTGTATAAATTGTTCAACAGTTCTTTCTATTTCGTCACGTAAAGCTTTATCTCCGGAAAATGATCCTGTGGATTTTACTCCGGCTTCTTCAAGGTCAGATAAAATTTGGCTCCATTCGTTATAATTTGGAACGGTTGTTCCTTGGGCTGCCGCCGCTGCTTTTAATTGTTCTAAATCTTCTATACTGTTAATTCTGTCAGCCATAGTTATGCTCCGATTTATACTCTCTATAATATATAAGTATTTTATTCCCTGTATTTTTCACAAAAAATCATAAATTTAACATTATTTAATAATTTTAAGATAGTTGCAAAAGGCGTAAAAATACTATATAATTAAAAATATAGGTCAGCCTGTTATTAGTTAATTGGAGGATATATGAAAATTTTATGTAAAAAAGGATTTACTCTATCTGAAACATTGATTACTCTTGGTATTATCGGGGTAATTTCTGTTTTGACTCTGCCAAATCTAATATCTAATTATAAAACAAAGGTTTATATAAGTCAGTTGCAAAAAGTTTATAATCAGATATCCAATGCAGCGGCTGCGGCTATTGCTGATGAGCGTGTTGATGCTCTGGATCAAACATATGTATATGAAGATGCTGAGGGTGCTATAGATTTTTTGAAAAAATATCTAAAAGTTGCAAGAGATTGCGGTACGACGCCTACGAATTGTTTTGCCTCAAGCTATAAGTCTTTAGACAAAAGTGCATCTGTTTCGACAGCTGAAATGATAGGCGCAAATACTCGTTGCGTAACTCTAAATACAGGAGCTGCTATTTGTGTTGCAGGTGTATATTCACAAGATGGATATTACTATCATGGGGGTATAAGCTTTGTTATAGATGTTAATGGAAAAAGTGCACCTAACATAAATGGAAGAGACTTATTTCAATTCGAGATGTATTCAGATGGAGTTATAGGAACAAGCTATATAGAACAAGATGCTGCTACATCAGGTGAACGTTGTGCAGAGTGGGCAAATAGTGCAAGCTATGGCGGCAGTTGTTTTACTAAAGTTGTAGCTGACGGATGGAAAATGGATTATTGATTGTTTAATTTAAAATAAAAAATATTAAAAATATTAAGAAAAATTTACAAAAAGTCGGAAAGTTACATAAAATCCGACTTTTTTTAACTATTATTTTTATTGAAAGTGTGCCTTCTTTATAAAAACAAGCAACAAAACTTTTAAAAATTTATCATGGAAATACAATTATATTGCTTGCAAACAAATATTTTGCAAATATAATTTTTTATATGGGATTATTATGCCCAAAAATTACAGCCGAAAAAAGAGGAAAACATGTCAAAAGACGTAATAGAATTAGAAGGTACAATACTGGAAGCAATGCCGAATGCAATGTTCAGAGTAAAACTCGAAAATGACCATGAAATTCTGGCACACATTTCTGGAAAAATCAGAAAGAATTTTATCAGAATTCTTCCGGGTGACAGAGTAAAAGTTGAAATGACACCTTATGATTTGACCAGAGGCCGTATTACCTTCAGATTGAAATAATCTCACGTACAAATTTATATATAAAGGAAAACAAAATGAAAGTAAGATCATCAGTTAAAAAGATTTGCGATAAATGCAAATGTATTAAGAGAAAAGGCAGAATTGCCGTAATTTGTGAAAACCCTAAACACAAACAAAGACAAGGTTAATTTTTTGGCAGGGCGCCGCGTGAACGAAGTGAACCCAGCCCGAAACATCCAAAGCTCCGGTTGAGCGGCTCAAATTTGAAAAATTTGAATAGCGAAATTAAGGAGCGGGACAGCCGAAAAATTAATACAAATTTCAAGCCGAACCGGCGGGCTAACAGCCGGTGGAGAGGAAGTATTTAAGCCTCTTACCCAAAAAAATCTAACAACAGGGGGCGGATAAGCTAATCCAAACCAAAAGCCAAGAAAAGGAGAAAAAGAAATGGCAAGACTAGCAGGGGTAGATTTACCTCGTAACAAAAGAATGATAGTAGCATTAACCTACATATACGGTATAGGACCGACAAGAAGTGCAAAAATTCTTGAAGCTACAAAAATATCACCGGATTTAAGAACAGACGATTTAACAGAAGAGGATATTAAAAATCTTCGTAACGAATTGTCAAACTACCATATCGAAGGTGACTTGAGACGTGAAGTTACAATGCACATCAAACGTCTTCAGGAAATCGGTTCTTACAGAGGCATGCGCCACAAACGCAATCTTCCTGTAAGAGGTCAAAGAACTAAAACTAACGCAAGAACACGTCGCGGTAAGAAAAACGGCGCAGTAGCGAAGAAGAAGTAGCGGATTTTGCGTAGAGCGCAGTGAGCGTAAGCGAACAAGCTCGAAATAGCAAAAACAAAAGCGAATGATAACAAAGTGAAATGAGCGTCTTGTTTTTGTGAAGCAATAATCCAGGACAAACTTAAATAAGCAAAGTAACAAAGTAAAGGAAATAGAAATGGCAAGACCAGTAAAAACAAAGAAAAAAGAAAAGAAAAATGTATTGCAAGGGGTTGTACACATCCAATCAACTTTCAACAATACAATAGTAACTTCTACTGATACTCAAGGTAATGCTATTGCCTGGGCAACAGCAGGTGCTACAGGTTTTAAAGGTGCAAGAAAAGGAACACCGTTCGCAGCTCAATCAGCAGCTGAACTTGTAGCTAAAAAATCTATAGACCAGGGTATGAAAAAAGTTGAAGTTCACATCAAAGGACCTGGTTCAGGTCGTGAAACTGCAATCAGAGCAATTCAGGCAGCAGGTTTGGAAATTACATTAATCAAAGATGTAACTCCAATTCCTCACAACGGTTGCAGACCACCTAAAAAACGTAGAGTGTAGCGGATTTTGCGTAGTGCGCCGCGTGAGCGCAGCGAACCCAGCACGAAGTTGCACGGAGCGCGCGAATGACAGTTTTCATAAGAAAACGAAATGAGCGAACGCGGAGCGTGAAGCAATAATCCAAGACAAAATGTACAATAAGCGGGGGCTTGCTTAGAGCCAACAAGCAAACCATAGACGCCCCGCAAAAGAAAAAGGAGAAAAAATGGCAAGATATACAGGACCTTCTAATAAATTATTTAGAAACAAAAAAGTAAAAGATTTGTCAAATAGAAAGTTAACTTCTTCTATGAGACAAACTGCTTCAGGTCAGCATGGTGCGGTTAGAAAAAAACTTTCTGAATATGCTATTCACCTTGCTGAAAAACAAAAAATCAGATTTACTTATCTGGTAAGTGAAAAACAATTTGCAAAATATTATACTGAAGCTGCAAGAAGAAAAGGTGTTACAGGTACAATTTTGTTACAACTTTTAGAATCAAGATTAGATAACATCTTATTCAGAGCAGGTTTTGGTATTACACGTAAGCAAACAAGACAAATCGTTAACCACGGTCACGTTCTTGTAAACGGTAAAAAGGTTGATATTCCGTCATACCTTGTAAAACCGGGTGATGTAATTACTGTAAAATCAAGAAGTGCACAGTACTTGAAAAATGTTACCGAAATGATTGACATGGCTTGTGCTCCAGCCTGGATGACTATTGACAAAGAAGCTTTAAAAGTAACTTTTGACAGAATTCCGGAAAGAGAAGAACTTGATCCTGAAATCAAAGAACATTTGGTAATTGAATATTATTCTAAGTAGTAGAGCTCGTGAACGGGCAAAATCCAATTATGGAGAAATCCAAAAATAGTTATTATAAAACTAGGAGAAAAACAAATGGAATTAAAAATTAAATGTGTTAATACAACAACAAGTTCTGACGGTTCACAATACGGTAAATTCGTAATTGAACCATTAGAAAGAGGCTTTGGTACAACAATCGGTAACTCTTTAAGACGCGTATTATTATCAAGTCTTGAAGGCACAGCTGTTACATCAGCAAGAATTGAAGGTATCACTCACGAATATACTGCAATTCCTGGTGTATTAGAAGATGTTATCGACGTAATGTTAAACCTTAAGGGGCTTGTTGTTAAGACTGATTCTAAAGAAGCTCAACACTTAAGAATAGATGTTGATCGTCCGGGACCCGTTCTTGCAAGCGATATTCAATTGCCTGCAGGTGTTAAAGTTGTAAACCCTGACTGGTTAATTTGTACAGTAGCAGACGGCGGTTCATTCCATGCTGATGTTATTGTAGAATCAGGCAAAGGTTACGTTGCAAATGATGTTCCGAGAGATTCAAAAGGCGTATCAATTGATGTATTACCTATTGATGCAACTTTTATGCCAATCAAACGTGTAAGCTATACAGTTGAAAATACCCGTGTAGGCGACATGATTGATTTTGATAAATTAACTCTGGAAATTTGGTCAAACGGTTCAATTGATGTTACTGCTGCATTGAGTCAGGCATCAAACTTACTAATTGATCACTTTATGCAAATAGCTTCTATCACAGGTCAGCCGGTAATTACACCAGTTGCTGCAATAGAAGAAACAGTTGAAGAAGACGCTAATGTTCCTTCAATGACAATCGAAGAATTGGAATTGTCAGTAAGAGCATATAACTGCTTGAAACGTGCAAGTATCAATTCTATGGCTGAATTGTTGAAAAAGTCAGAACATGACTTGTTGAACATTAAAAACTTCGGTAAAAAATCTTCAGATGAAGTAATCGAAAGACTTCATCACTTTGGATTGGAATTAGCTCCAAGCCCAGAGTTCGAAGAAGAAATTGGCTAATAATAGTAAATAAAAATATAAGGAAACGTAGAAAATGAGACACCAAACTAAAAAACATACGCTTGGAAAAGCACAAGACCAAAGAGAAGCCTTGCTGCGTTCTTTAGCGACTGAACTTTTTATGCATGGTGAAATCAAAACAACTATGGCAAGAGCAAAAGCTTTAAAACCATATGCTGAAGAGATTATCACTTTTGCTAAAAAAGGTGACTTAAACAGCCGCCGTCAAGCAGCTAAATATATTTTCGATAAAGAGACAGGAAAATATATGGACTTGGCAACAGGTGAAGTTTTTGACGCACCTCAAGCAGATAAAAAATTGGCAGCAGAAACAGTTTTGAGAAAATTGTTTGTTGTAATCGGTAAAAAATATTCTAACCGTGAAGGCGGTTACACAAGAATTTACCGCTTACCGCCAAGACGCGGAGATGCCTCTGAAATGGCATTAATTCAACTGGTATAACCTATGCGTTATGCCTTTCAGGTTCAGTATATAGGTAAAAACTATGCAGGCAGCCAATTACAGGCAGGCAGTGATTTACCGACAATACAAGGCGAACTTGAGAAAGCACTTAGTACATTGATATGCGGTGAAACCGCAAAAGATAAAAGACCGATTAAAACAATCTTCTCCGGAAGAACAGATAGAGGCGTAAACTCCGTCGGACAAGTAGTGCATTTTGAGTGTGATGAACCTATTGTTGCTTCAAAGTTTATCTATTCTCTTAATGAAATACTTCCCGATGACATATCTGTAAGTGATTTGAAAGAAGTTTCTTCTTCATTTCATGCCCAAAAATCGGCAAAAAGACGTCATTATGTTTATGAGTTTGTTAACCGCAAATGCAAAAACGCTTTTGACGGAGATTTGCTGAGGATTAAGTATGATATTAATATCGAAAGAATGCAAAAAGCATTGGACTATATTAAAGGAGAACACGACTTTTCAAGTTTCAAGAGCTCCGGAACGCTGAACCCGAGCAAAGTTTGTTTTATATATGAGGCTAAATGCCGCAAGGTCGGAGACAAGGTAATTATTGATATTATAGGGAACAGGTTTTTGTATAATATGGTAAGAGCCATTGTCGGAACCCTTCTTTATATAGAGGGGCACAACATGCCTCCGGAGCATATGAAAAATGTTCTGGACGCAAAAGACCGCCGCAAGGCTGGTCAAAACGTGAGTCCATACGGGCTTACATTAGTAGAAGTAACATATTAAATTGGAGACATAAGCATGAAAACTTATTCAGCAAAACCTCTGGAAGTTGAAAGAAAATGGTATTTGATTGATGCCGAAGATGAAATCTTGGGCAGATTAGCAGTCAGAATTGCCAATATTCTAAGAGGTAAAAATAAACCTGAATATACTCCTAACGTTGATACAGGTGATTTCGTTATCGTTATTAACGCTGACAAAGTTAGAGTTTCAGGAAATAAAGAAACAGATAAAATTTATTATCATCACACAGGCTATCCGGGCGGTTTAAAAGCTGCAAGCGTAAAAGAAGTACGTGAAAAGGATGCAAGAAAATTAATTGAAAAAGCAGTAAAAGGTATGCTTCAACACAATACGTTGGGAGATACTCAATTCACAAAATTGAAAGTATACAACGGACCTGAACATCCGCATGCTGCACAAAAACCAATCAAATTAGAAAAGGAGGTTAAATAATGGCTGATAAAGAAATTATGGCTACAGGACGCAGAAAGACCTCTATCGCAGTAGTTAAATTGGTTAAAGGTAAAGGCAGAATTTTTGTTAACGGTAAAAAATTAACTGATTATATCGGTAACAGACCTGCTATAGAAATGTTAGTATACAGACCGCTTGTTTTAACTGATAATCAAGAAAAATATGACGTAAGAGTTAAAGCAGTAGGCGGCGGTATAGTTGCTCAATGCGGAGCCATCAGACACGGTATCTCAAGAGCGCTTGTAAAAGCTAACGAAGAATACAGAAACGTATTAAGACTTGAAGGGTTGTTAACACGTGACCCGCGTGTTAAAGAACGTAAAAAATACGGTCGTAAACGTGCAAGAAAACGTTTCCAATTCTCAAAACGTTAATATTATATTTATATATCAAAAGAGACCACAGAACTGTGGTCTCTTTTGATTTTAAACTAGCTATGCGCCCGTAATGTACCTAGTCTGTTAAGCAAACCGCCTGACTGTGGCTGGTGCTACGGTCGATACGGCTCCGGTTCGTGCCGGTAGGGCTAATGGTCCGGCCATATGCGTTGCTCTTGCCGTACTCCTCATCAGACCAGACGTAAAACCAGCCATAAGAAGTGTTAAATCCCATGGATTCTGCTTTCTCTTTGTCCCAGTTTGCATGTTCTGTTGCAGTTGAAGAACCGGATATAGGTTTGTCGTATAATTCATTTGCTAATGCTGTTAGTTGTGCTTGTGTCGGCATTTTATCTACACCACCACAGGCTTTAACAGATCCTGCCCAATAGTCTCCGTCGTAATAGCATTCTTCAATTCCTAAGTCTCCTTTTTGCGCCTCACAATCAGCTAAGCTCATTGCATCCGGTTTAAACGGTGTACCAAAACAAATACCGTCAATTTCAAACGCACAATTGCTTCCGCCAAGACTTGCAACATTAATCGAGCGCAGGTCTTTATTTTGTGTATTAGGATTCTTCATACCAGAAGTATCATATAATAAAGCTAAACAAGAAGTTCCAGTAATTTG
>CANUDF010000060.1 GCA_947857085.1 Candidatus Gastranaerophilales bacterium
TGTCTGTATTTTGCCATCCAGATAAGTTTTCAGATTTTGAGGAGCATTTTCTGTTGTTTTTTTAATATTCCTGTTTTCAAGAAGAATTGGCAAAATCGGATGATAATATGGACTTGTTGTTATTTCAATTCTTTCTTTATCAAGGTATTTTTTATAAGCAGGAATAATTTTTTTCATAATTTCCCGCTGTATTTCAATGATTTTTATTCTATCTTCATCAGTATAACCTTTACCTTTTTTAACAAGTTTTTTAAGTTCCGGGTATTTATTTTTATAGACAGGATCAAACCATGCAAGATTAAACAATGCCATTAAATCTGAATATTCCTGATTATTAAAAATGGAAATTCCTGCCCCGGGATTGCTTTGTATTTTGTGATAAAGTCTGCTGTATTCCTCATATGGAAAAATCATTGACTGATAATTAGCATCAAAGAAATTGTTTATAATAAACAGCTTTGCGTCATCAGAAAGCATTTCCACAGGTGTTACGGTAAGACGTGAATGTATATCGTGCATGCCGTTTTCTGCATAATCAATAATACAATCCAAAAGCACAGGAACTAGATTGAAGTTCAACTTTAGTTTTTTAAACTTATCTAAAATCTCAACCATGTCAAGATAGTCCTTGACAGCGTGGAGTCTTACCCATGGCATTAAGTAGTCTCCATCGATTGAAAGCTGATAAACCGGCTGGTGCATGTGCCAGTAAAAAGCAATAGATAACTTTTTAGTTTTACTCATCATAAAATCTTTTTCCTATAGTTATTATAACATCATTGTCATTAAAAGGACAGCAAGAAGTATAATTAAAGAATATTATCCGATACACAGAGGGTTTCGCCGGTTAACAATTTGCAACTTTTAACTTTAACTGCTATACTGATATTTGGAATAATAACACAAGGAGGATGTATGCAAAAAAGATACGAATTGGGGGGGGGGCAACTCCTCTAAGTAGGCAGGACAAGGGTTTCCAGCGTAGCCGCTGGACCCGTAACATCGGACATTATTCTAAAGGCTTTACATTGGCCGAGGTGCTTATTACTTTAGCGATAATCGGCGTTGTTGCGGTTATGACAATACCGACACTGGTTGCTAACTATCAGACAAAATCGTGGAACACAGCAGCAACAGTATTTGAAAGAAAATTAGAAGAAGCGCTTAAAACTATGAACACTCAACAAACTCTTGCCGGGTATAAAAACACTGAAGATTTTGTTAATGAGTTAAGCAAACATTTTAAGATTACCAAAATTTGTAAGAATGATGCCCTTAATGATTGTTTTGAAGACAAAGTCTACTGGGGTACTGAAAATAAAGAAATATATATGTCAAAGATTAAAACGGCAAATCACTTCGGCCAGAAAGGCTGGGGAACAGAGATTATCGGCGCACAGTTTGCAAATGGAACAACAGGGTTAATAGCATATAATCCGAATTGTACTCAAAACCCATACAGCAATCAAATAACTGGTAAGTCATGTCTTGCAGTATTATATGACACATCAGGGTTCAAAAATCCTAATACACAGCAAAAAGATTTGAGAGGTATAAATGTCCAGAGCTTGGACGGAAGTAACTGTGTTATTGATTTAGGCAGTATATGTTTTACTGCTCCCTCGGCTACAGGTGTTTCATGGGATGAGGCAGTGGAAATATGCGGAATCGAAAAAATGCCTACACGCAGTCAGTTAGAATATCTTGTTGATGCCTTATATAAAGACCCAGATAGTTTTATTAAAAATAACAGAAATGATGAGCTTGCAAAAGAATGGGGATTTGATTTTACCGACCAATTTGCAGTATGGACCGGCGAGAAAACGGAATTTGGTGCTGCTTATGATTATTATTTTCAAGAATCAGGTGTGAACAGAGGGGCAAGTTCATTAGAGCTTAATTTTGATTACGCGCTATGTGTAGCGGACTAACCGTTGTATTGCTAGTTTATATATTAAATTGATTTCTTGCTTTTTATCATAATTGCAACGATATATTAACATTTAAGAAAAAAATTAGAGGTTTATAAATGTTTCTGCTATGATAGTAACAGGTTGGTTAACATTAGCCGAATTGGTAGAAAGCCCCGAAAGGAAACATTTATGAAGAGAATTTTACTTGTACTTTTTACACTATTGTTTAACATTCAATATGCTCATGCTGTGAATGTTGATGCGTTGATGGACAAATATATCGCGCCTGTTTCCGACAGTATTGCCGATATTATTTTCTATCCGATTACAATAGGAACGTCGCAAGTACCTTTAATTATCTTCTGGATATTATTTGCGGGTATATTTTTCACCTTTTATTACAAAGGCATTTCTATATGGGGTTTAAAGCATGCCATTGAAACAGTTTCAAAACCTGTTGATAAGGATAATGAGTCAAGCGGTGAAGTTTCATCTTTTCAGGCTCTTGCGACTGCTTTGTCAGGAACCATAGGTATCGGAAGTATTGCAGGTGTTGCGATTTCAATTTCAATCGGCGGACCTGGTGCGGCATTTTGGATTTTTGTCGGCGCATTTCTGGGTATGTCTATAAAATTTGTTGAGGCAACTTTAGCTGTTAAATACAGAAGGTTTAACTTAGACGGAACAGTTTCAGGCGGTCCTATGCACTATATTGCTCACGGGCTTACCAGAAAAAAACTCCGCTGGTTAGGTCAGCCTTTATCTGCTATATTTGCACTTCTTTGTATCGGCGGTGCTATATCAGGCGGTAACATGATACAAATTAACCAATCTGCTCACCAGTTAGTTCATATTACTGGCGGTACAAACAGCTTTTTGCACGGTTATACATGGGTGTTTGGTCTTATAATTGCTGTTCTTGTATGGCTTGTTGTTGTAGGTGGTATTAAGAGCATAGCTAAAATTACGACAATTCTTGTTCCTGCTATGTGTTTTTTATATCTCGGGGCTTCACTGGTAGTAATTCTTGCAAATTATGCGGCAATTCCTCACGGAATTATGACAATAATCAGAGAAGCATTCTGTCCTCATGCTGTTGCAGGCGGTGTGTTTGGTACTATTATCATTGGTTTAAGACGTTCAGTTCAGTCTAATGAAGCTGGTACAGGTGCTGCTGCAATTGCTTATGCTACCGTTAAAACTAACGAGCCTGTTTCTCAGGGGTTTGTTGCACTTTTAGAAACGCTTTTGACAGGTTTCTTATGCTTGTTAACTTCTTGTGCAATACTTTTCTCAGGAACTTTTGTTATGGGAGCTCAGGGAATTTCTGGTATTGAGCTTGCGTCAACCGCATTCCAGTCTGTAATATCATTCTTCCCGTATATATTATCTTTAGTTGTAATATTATTTGCGCTATCAACTTTGATTTCATGGTCATATTACGGTCAAAAAGCCTGGAACTTCTTAGTAGGTGAAGGCAAAAAACGTAATCTTACATTTGACATTATTTACTGTGCGTTTATCGTAATAGGTTCAGCAATGAATGTTGCGTCCGTAATCTATATTACAGATGCTATGATGATTGCAATGTGCGTGCCTAACATTATTACATTATACATTCTGGCTCCGGAAATCAAAAAAGATTTGAAAGACTACTGCCAGAGACATAAAGTCGGCAAACTTATTAACAGAGGCTGGTTGAAAGAGGCTGAGGCTGCTGAAACAGCTCAAGAAGGTGTTTTATGTCAGAGCAAATAATAGTTACAGTATCAGGTATAGACAAAGTAGGAATCGTTGCAAAAGTTGCAGCGGCTCTTGCTGAGTCTGAAGTTAATATTGAAGATATAAAACAAACTATTATGCAGGGGCATTTTGTTATGTTTTTGTTAGGCAATATTGCAAAATCCAAATTTTCATTTAAAGAGATTAAAGAAAATTTGACAAGTGTTGGAGAAGACTTAGGAATGGAAGTCTGGGTTCAGCGCAAAGACATTTTTGACAAAATGCACAATGTTTAGTTTTCTTTTTTGTTCATGTAATCAGCAACCATTTTTATAAAATTTTCTTCCTGCATTTTTTCCAAGGGACTTTTTATGTATATTTGTTTGCTGTCTTCTGTCCGTTTGATAAGAAATTTTGCAGGTTCAAAGTACTCTGCTAGTTGATACACTTCTTTTTTTATTTTTTTTAATAGTTCACCAATGTGCACAACTTCCGGCGAGTAATAATGTGCCTCGACAAAGCTCTCGCCAAGTTCCATGTAGCTTATTAATCTCATTGTAGCATCTGAAAGAGTAGTAATAAATTCTTTTTCTGATTTTTTCATTTTGTCTCCATTATGTTAAGTTATATTGCCAATAATATTATCTATAATGAAATATTATTATCTATAAATAAAAATATCAACAATTAGTTAAATATATATTAAAGTTGTTATTATGATAAAAAACAGAGTTTCAATAGTAATGGGAGAGAGAAAGGTTAAAGTTGCTGAAGTCGCGAAAATTACAGGACTCAGCTATAATGCAGTGTCTAATATTTATTATGATAAAACTACGAATATAGATTTTGAAACATTAGACAAGCTTTGCTTTGCATTAGATTGTAATACTAATGATATTTTCAAGTATATTCCCGATTAGCTTTTATCCTATATAGACTTTTTAAAGCATATTTGATATTATACTTTTATGATTAAAAATAACTTTGCAAAACTTCTTGGCGAGAAAAGGTTGGATAGACGTGATATTGTAAAAATCACAGGTCTGGATAACCACACGGTTCTTAAACTTTATAAAGCTGAAACAACACGTATTGACTTTGAAACGTTAAATAAACTCTGTTTTGCATTAGATTGTAATACTAATGATATTTTAAAATACATTCCGGATTAAAAGTCTTATTTTATTCTTCGCTAACCCATTTTTTCGGGTCAAATTTCAAGTCTTTAACTTTCATTTTTAATGATTTAAGATAAGGTTCGAGTTTTACAAGAATTTGTGTTTTTTTAAGCATTAATTCCTGTGCAACTATAGCATTTTCACAGGCTATGACCATAATTCCCCCGCCTAGCATAGAATATGGTTTAGATTTTTCCGCAAACTTTTTCCCCGCGGCTTTTTCCCAAAACTTGTATAAATTGCTGCGGGTTATTGCTTTTTTTATGTCTTTGTTTTCAAGCATTTCTGAGATGATTTCTTCTGTTGAAACAAAGTCTGTATATAACACTTTCTTCACGATTTTGTGTCCCCGCAGTTTTTATGGTAAAATTAAAAAATGGAAGTAACTCAATTAAATGATATCATAAAATCTTCTAAAAATATATTAATTACATCTCATATAAACCCTGACGGGGACACATTAGGCTCAATGTGCGGAATGTATTCTTTGATTGAACTTAATTTTAAGAAAAAATGCGATATGCTTGTTGTCTCTAAAGTTCCTAAAACTTATGAGTTTCTTCCTAATATAAAATTGGCAAAACATATTGATAATATTGATAAGTCACGTGTTTATGATTTGGTTATAAATGTCGATATTGCATCTGTTGAGAGAATTTGCGACGGTAAAATATTATTTGATAAAGCAAAACATACTGTTAATATAGATCATCACAAAACAAATATAAGTTATGCTGATTTAAATTATGTTGAGGGTGATGCAAGTTCGGCGTCTGAAATTGTTTATGCAATTGCAAAAGAATTAAACTGGAAAATTGATTATGACTCTGCCGTATGCCTTTTTACCGGAATACTTACAGATACCGGCTCGTTTAAGTTTGACAATACGACATCACGCAGTCTGCGTTTTGCCGCTGAAATGATTGATATGGGACTTTCAACAAATGAAATGTATAAAAAATGTTTTGAAACCCAGTCTAAAAATATGGTGCTTTTTCAATCTTATTGTGTAAGCAAAGCTGTATTTCTTGATGATGACAAAATAGCTTACACTACTGTTTATAAAAAAGATATGGAAAAATTCCATGGTGAAGAAGATTTCACAGAAGGTTTAACAGAAAAACTCCGCGCAATAGTTTCAACAAAAGTTGCTTTTGTTGCAAAGGAGATGAATAACGGCTGGTGTAAAATTTCTATGAGAAGCAAGTCTATAGATGTTGCGGAAATTTGCGGAGTTTTTGGCGGCGGCGGCCACAAGTTTGCGGCAGGCTGTACAATGAAGTATAGTGTAGAAGAAGCTGTGAAAAAAATTCTACATGAAATTAGGAAACAGGAACTGTGAGAAGTAACGGATTTATTAGAGCTTTAAAAAGATTAATAATTTCAGTTATAAAAAATGATTTTTACGGTATGGCTGCTGAAATGGGATTTATGATGGTAATAGGTATATTCCCGTTTATGTTATTTTTAATGGCAGTTTTTGGCTGGATGGGTAATAAGTCTTATATGGATCCTATTTTGCTTGCGCTTTCAAATATAATGCCTGAGCAGGCAATGAATTTGATTTTAACCGTGCTTTCTGAAGTAATGATATTTCAACAGGGCGGTATAATGGCAGTTATAGGCTTAATTGTAACGCTTGTACTTTCCACCAACGGTGTTGCAGTTGTTCTTAAAGGGTTGAACAGGGCTTATAAGGTTGAAGAAAGAAGAAATTTAATATATACAAGAATTCTATCTTTTATCATGGTAATAGTTAATACATTAGTTCTGTTTTTAAGCATAAACTTAATTGTATTCGGTAAGGTATTTATATATTTTGCTGTAGAACATTTTCATATGTCCTCTAAAGTTGCCTTGGTTCTTTTGACATTACGCTGGCCGGTAGCATTTTTGGCATTATATTTGATGGCATTTTTAAGCTACTATATTCTTCCTGATTTACGAGGAAATGAGGCGTTCAAACGCGCAAGCGCACTTCCGGGAAGTATGTTTTTCTGTACATTCTGGCTTGTGGGTTCGTGGGGATTTTCTGTTTACGTTAATAATCTAGGCACTTACAACCTTGTTTACGGAACTATCGGAGCCTTTGCCGTTTTAATGGTCTGGTTGTATTACACTTCAATTCTTCTTTTAATCGGCGGTGAAATTAACTCGCAGGTTTACAATCAGCTTGAACGTAAAGCAAATGAGATTAAAGAAGATTTTGCAAAACTTAAGAAAATAAATGATTAAAGCTGTTTTGTAACCAATGCAAATATATCGTTAAATATTACAAAAACCATAAGCAAAATCAGGAACAGAAACCCTGCTGTGCCTATTTTGTCAACAGTTTCTTCATCAACCGGCTTGCCGCGGAGTTTTTCCAAAATAAGGAATAACACGTGACCGCCGTCGAGAGCCGGTATAGGCAAAAAGTTCACTATAGCAAGGTCAAGTGATATAACAGCAATGAGCAGTAAGCCTGAGAAAAATCCGCTGTTGTCAATTATATCTCCGCCGACTTTGGTTATTGCAATAATTCCGTGCAAATCTTTCAAAGGGATTTTTCCCGTAACAATCTGGTACAAACCGTATAAAAGCATATATGCCTGGTCATAGAGATATTTACAGCTTGTAACAACGGCAGATTTTACGCCTTTTGTCGGGATTAGGATTTCCTGAGCATTAAGCTGAATACCGATTTGACCGTTTTCGTTCGGATAAACCGGTTTGAGTTTAACTTCTTTGCCGTTTCTTAGAACAGTTATATTTAAAGGTCTTACGCTGTCAGAAAGCGCAAAAGCAACATCGTTTAAGCTTATTGTACCGTCAGATATAATATAAGTTTTTCCGGTAATTTTATCTCTCAATTGTTTTTGGGTATCATTTAAAGCGGCCTGTTTGTCCTCATATTTTTGAAAACCTTTAAGCATATTTTTTGTAAGAGAGATTTCTTTTTCAGGTTTTTGAGATGGAAGCTGGATAAGGACATCTTTAGGAATAATTTCATCTTTTTGATATGCTGGATTTAGTTTTTTTACATTATTAAAATTTTCTTCTACAAATGCTTCATCAACTTTACCGTCATTTTTTTTGCTTAATTGTGCGTATGCCAGAAGCCCGTATGCAGAATTTATATCAGAACCGTTTACTTTTATAATCTTGTCGCCTTTTTCAAGACCTGATTGCCATACGGATTGATTTTTTTCTGCAACAATTTGATTAACGTATACATTGTATTTGCCGGACGGCATGTGCCCCCATAAAAATGCGGTCAAAAGCACAAATACAAATGCACAGACAACATTTGCAAAAACTCCTGCGGAGACAACGATTAGTCTCTGATAAATCGGTCTGTTCAAGAACCTGTCAGGGGAATCCTGCGGCAGGTCAAGGTCTTTTTCATCGTCGGGGAATGCTACATACCCGCCCAAAAGAAAAGCGTGCACCAATACTTTTACGTCTCCTACCTGTTTTTCCCACAAAGTAGGCCCTATAGGAAGTCCGAATCCGAACTTTGCAACTTTCATTTTAAAAGCTTTTGCTGCTAAAAAGTGACCTGCTTCATGAACAAGTATAAGCACGCTCAACAAAAGTATCATTATAATAATTGACATAAAAATTTCCCCTGAATTATCTCTCAGAGGAAATTATAACACAAAAATATTTTAAACCTAATCACCTAAGCAAACCGGTGCCAAAGGCACGACATTATATTAGGTTTTAGTCAGCATTTTAATGCTCCCCGTGAGACGCAGCATGTGGCGTCCCGCCATTACCGTATCAATCTGCTAAGCAAACCGCCTGAATATGGCTTTGTTCACGATTGTCGTCATAGTATGAATAGCTTGGATGGAAAGAACGGTAATAAGCAAGACCATTTTTGTCATTTTCACCAGACCAGATATAGAAAGAGCCTGTAGGATCTAATTTAAAACTTAGAGAAGTTACTTTGTCTTGGTCTAATGATAATCCCTCTTTGTAGTCTTTTGCTCCTATTCCGCTGGTATTGTATAAATAATCAGCTATCTTAGCAACTTGTGCCATTGTCGGCATTTTATCAACACCGCCGCAAGTTTTGACAGCACCACCCCAAAAGTCATCATCACCATCTCTGCATATTTCTATGCCCCACTTTTCTTTATTAGCTATACATTCTTCATGGCTTAAAGGTTCGTTTGCAGTAAACGGAGTAGTATAACAAATGCTGTCTATTTTAAATGCACAGCTAATTCCGTTTAATCCGTTTACATTAATTGCGCGTAAGTCTTTGTTTTGAGTGTTAGGATTCTTCATTCCTGAGGTGTCGTATAATATTGCAAGACAATCTTTACCTGTTATCTGATTGCTGTACGGGTCTTGTTTACAATCAGGATTGTAGGCAATAATACCTGTAGTACCGTTAGCAAATTGCAGGCCGACAGTTTCAGTATCCCAGTTATCCTGTCCTAATTTGTATGCATTTTTAATATTAGCAATTTCAATTTCTTCATTATCAGCCCCCCAGTAAACTTTATCTTCAAAACAATCAGTAAGGGCATCATTCTTACAAATTTTGGTAATCTTAAAATGTTTGCTTAACTCATTAACAAAATCTTCAGTATTTTTATACCCTGCTAAAGTTTGCTGGGTATTCATAGTTTTAAGAGCTTCTTCGAGTTTTCTTTCAAACACTGTAGCCGCAGTATTCCAGCTTTTGTTCTGGTAATTAGCCACCAGAGTAGGAATAG
>CANUDF010000061.1 GCA_947857085.1 Candidatus Gastranaerophilales bacterium
TAGCCGCAGTATTCCAGCTTTTGTTCTGGTAATTAGCCACCAGAGTAGGAATAGTAAGTGCAGCCACAACGCCAATAATAGCTAAAGTAATTAAAACCTCTGCAAGTGTAAATCCAAATTTTCTCATATAACCTCCGAAACTATAGTTACAATTAATAGAATTATAGTTAATGAGATTAAAAAAGTCAAGCAAGCGACGAGAGGATAGCCTACTGCCCCCCCCCCCTAGTAGAAAAGTAGTGATAGTGTCTATTTACACCCATTCTTAAATCCTCCATAATATTTTGTACCGTATTATTGTATCATTTTTAATGGAATAGGTCAATAAAATATTACGGCGGCTTAAATACCACATAATGTCATTAAAAATAATTTGCTTAATAATGCAACTTTCAGCATAGCAGCTATGCAAGGCAGAGCGTTTGAGGGATTACTCATCCATTAATTTAAAGTCTTTACCAAGCTCTTCTTCTAACTTTCGAGCAAAGTCCGAAAATTTTATTCCGGCAGCTTCTGTTAATTTCCATGCGGTAATTAGACGACAATTAATTATTCCGCGTTCAATTTTACTTAAATTCCCTCTATCAATGTCATATTCACGTGCAAATTTATTTATGGAACTGTTGGTTTGTTTTTCTCTTATTTCTTTTAATGTATTTCCAACTGCATTCATAAATTGTAATGTTTTTTTATCTATTTCTCGCATATTTAAATAGTATTTTGTATTAATAATTTTAAAAGTCAAATAATTCTGATAAACTAATATTTAGAGCTTTTGCTAATCTTTTGGCAGTTGATATTGTAGTGTCTGTTATGCCGCGTTCTATAGAACTTAGATAACTTGGAGAAATATTTACTTTAAAAGCAAGTTCGTCTTGTGTTAGATTAGTATCTTTTCGGAGAAAAGATATTTTTTCTCCAAATTTTTTACAAAGAATTTTATCATATTTAAATGCCTTTTTACTCATTTTACTACTCGTCCATCAACTTAAAATCTTTGCCAAGCTTTTCTTTTAATTGTTTTGAAAACTCGGAAAAGTCAATACCGAGTGCTTCTATTATTCGCCATGCAGTCAAAAATTCAATACTATATTGTCCACGTTCAATTTTGCTGAGACTCCCTTTATCAAGGTCATATTCATTTGCAAGTTTATTTATTGATGCTTTTTTATTATTAATTCGGATTTCTTTAATTAATTCCCCAACTTTTTCAATAAAATATTTACGTTTATCTTTGTTAAAATCTTCTTGCATTTATTAATCTTAACTGTTATTATGAATATATCCGTTGGGCACACGCCACGAAAAAGGAGGTTAAAATGAACTAATAATTTAACATCACAACTAGTATATTGTATATTTCTTTAAGTTTTTCTTGAGAAAATGAAGATAACAAGGGCTTAATTTCGTTAATATAGTTCAATTTGTTAGTATCGTATATTCTGACTTTTGGTAAGAAAAATATAGATGGATGAACGTTAAAAAAGTTGGAAAGTTTGGTAAGAACTTCACAAGAAATAAAACTCTTACCTGTTTCAATTGCTGTTATTGTTTGTGTTTGCAAATCCAAGAATTCAGCCAGTTTCTCTTGTGTTAAGTCTTTGCTTGTGCGTAATTCTCTTACTACACATCCAAAATTTTTCTTAATCTGAGTATCTTCCACCATATAAATATAATAATTTCTTTTTTTTAATATTTCTATCAATTTATAACATAGAAAACTATGTTTAAATTAAAATAAAAATATTTTTAAATGTGTAAAACATAATTTAAAACAAGTAAGAGGTAATAACAAAAAATGACAAAAGTATCAATAATAGTTCCGGTGTACAACACCGAAAAATATCTTCGTAAATGCTTGATTAGTCTTGTAAACCAGACGCTTCATGATATTGAGATTATCTGTGTCAATGACGGCTCAACCGACAATTCGCTTGCTGTATTAAACGAGTTCGCTAAAAAAGACGCTCGTATCAAAGTTATTGACAAAGAAAATGAAGGTCAGTCTGCTGCAAGAAATCTCGCTATCCAACAGGCTCAAGGCGAGTTTTTGGGGTTTGTAGATTCAGATGACTGGGTTGATTTGAAATATTTTGAAGAACTCTACAATACTGCAAAAAATATAATTGCGACATTGCATGCGCAGGTTTCAAAAGATGTAAAAAGTATAGAGCCTCAATCAAAAAGGAATATAAAAAATCAGCCGTATATTCTGATATCAATGCCAAAGCCGCAATCGACAACTTGCCTGACCACAATTACATATGGAACAAAATCTTCAAAAGGCAAAGCTGGCTTAATACTAAAATAACTTTCCCTAAAGGGCGATATTTTGAAGATGTGGCGGTATTAATAAAAATTATGTATTATATGGGTGATTTAGTAACAGTACCAAAAGTTTTTTATTACTACAGGCAAAATCCCGCTTCTACTGTCGCGAGCAGTTCGCCAAAACATCATGAAGATTTTAGAATAGCTAAAAAAGAACTGTTTGATTTTGCTAAGGAAAAAAATATTACTCTAAAGCAAAACAGAATGTGGCTAAAAAAAGTTTATTTCAAACTTTTTGGATTGCCAATTTTAAAAGTCTGTTATTATAATCAGATAATTA
The DNA here is from genome assembly GCA_947857085.1 of Candidatus Gastranaerophilales bacterium. GTDB lineage: Bacteria > Cyanobacteriota > Vampirovibrionia > Gastranaerophilales > Gastranaerophilaceae > SIG32. The sequence goes on from CANUDF010000061.1 coordinate 2,612, forward strand.
AGTGCAAACTATTCGGCCTTATTACTTTTTTAACTGTATATGTAAAAAAATAATTATTGGCTGCATAGAATTTCCATATATGGAACAGTTGTTTCACAAAGCCTTTTGGGGATATAGTCAACACCGTATTTTTCCGCAAGCTGCTCTATCCTCGGGGACGCTGAAATGATTACTATTTTCGTGCCTTTATATTCAGGATAAAACTGTATCTGTTTTACCAGCCATTCACCGGCGTTTAACGGCAGAAAATCCGCTTCCATCTGCATATCTGTAAAAATTATGTCAAATGGTTTGTCTATATTTGACAATAATAAATTATCACCCTCTTTTGCAGAATATGCGTAAGAAATCTCTATATTTTCTTCACCTAGTATGTATTTAATATTAAATATATGATGCCTTACCCAGCCCGGTGAATCATCAACTACAAGTATTTTTTTCATAAATTTATTATAACAAAAAAAGAGCAGATTTAATCTGCTCTTTCTGCTTTAACTATGACATTATTCAATAGGGATAGTAATTACGTACATATCGCCTTTGCGTTCTTTTGTTAGTTTACTTAAATCTACATCATCGCCGAACATATAGCTTTGTGTAAATTCTACAAGAGATTTTCTTTCGCCAAAGCCGTGGATTCCTGCTGCTTTTACTGTTAATACATTTCCGTTTGCCTTTACTTCAACGTTTTTTTCGCTGTCGTTTAACGGAACTAAGTCAACAAGAACTTTGTATTCATCGTCTGTCTGTTCAAGACGGATTACGTGGTTTGCTCTTTCCTGAAGTCTTTCGGTACCTCTGAATGCCTTTTTGAAAGCCTTTTCCATTTCTCTGTCGCGGCGTTCGATTGCTCTGTCCATTCTTTTCATTTGATTTACAGGGTTTAGCATTGCTTTAAAATACCAGTCTGTTACTACATAAAATGCAAGAAATGCTCCGATTAATCCTAAAAGACCATAAAATAAATGCTTCATAATCGGGTGACGTTCAAAAACATGGTGCTCGTGGTTATAGTTGTTGTTTTCTTCCATCAGTCTCTCCTTTCGTTACTACAGTGTTATAATATTCAAATTTTTTTGTTTTGTCTATAACCGATGCTGCTTAATCCGGTTGCGGAATATTTTATAGTATGTTAGAATATTATATAAGGAAAAGGAAGTGGTTTTATGGCGAAAATATTGGTAACAATGCCTGATGAATTTTTGAATAAAGTTGACGGACTTGCTTTAACCGAGCAACGGTCACGCAGTGAGCTGATTAGGGAAGCTTTAAGAACTTATATGAGAAGGATTTCTGCTTCACAGTTAAAATCTGCTTCTAAAAATGCCGAAATACTTGAAGAACTTATCGGTTAAATTCCCTTACAAAAGTTTCTATCCATTTTACCAGATGTTTAAGTTCATAAGGCTTTGGCAGATATAAATCCGCACCGCAGTTCAAGACGGTTTCTTTGTCATGAAATATTGACGTGACTATTAGTTTGGAATTTATATATTTTTCATTACTTTTTAATTCTTTGCAGGTTTCTAATCCTTTTCGGGTTTCAACATCGCCTGCATCAAGAATGATTACGGCAGGCTGGTTTCCCTCTTTATATTCTATGATTTCATATCCCTGTAGCTCCAGAATAGTCTTTAAAAGTACATTCATGGCTTCATCAGGCTCTATTATTGTAATTTTATTGTTGTAGGATTTTTCAACCACAGCACCTTCTGCCGTTATTTTCGGGCGTTCTATAAGATAATTGGATTGTGCTGGTTTATGTGCCATATTTCTAATTTGAACAAGAGCATTGATTAATTGAGTTATATTGCTAAAATGGTTAAACTCATTTGTCACAACACCGATTGTTGTATGTATAAATTCTGAACGACGGCCGGCATATTCATCCCCCTGCATTATTATGTAACCGCGTTTTAAGTCCTGGGGTGAATAAAATTTCGGCGATACGGATTCAAAGGCAAATGTTAAAAAGTTTGCAACTTTATCTGCTTTATACAGATCTGTAATTACTAAAAATTCGTTATCTGAAATAGCTCCTAGATAATCATCTTTGTTTAATGCCGATTGTATTATCGCGCAGAATGTCTGGGTTAATTTATCTGAGGCAAGTTCTGTGTATGTCTCTTTATAATTGTCAAAATTATCAATTGTTACAAGCATTGCCGCCCAATTTCTCTGCGATTTTATAATCCTTTTCAGTGCGCGTAATGAATAATTTTTGCTCGGTAAAAGCCGCTTTGAATCAAGATTGGACTCAAATTCCCGTCTTAAATGAGCTTTCATTCTCATTACAAATTCATCTGAATTTACGGGTTCGCTGATAAAGTCATCAGCCCCGCTTTCCAGAACTTTCAGACGGTCTTCGACTTCCGATGATTTTGAAATCGCAACAATAATCGGACGCATATTATATGTAAGTGCACGGATTTTTTTGCAATAGTCCGACAAATCGCTGTCTATGCTGTCCGAGATTATTATCAAGTCAGGTTCAGTGTCCTGTATGATTTTCATTGCGGAAATTAAGTCTTTTGAAACAAGAACTACATTACTGCCGGTTTCCAAAAGTTTTTTATATTTTGTTGAAAGCTCGCGCCTTTTGTCTATCAATAATGTTACTGACTGCATTTTGCCCTCGCCTGTTCTTCAACGCTTTTTACCGGCATTAAGACTTCAAAAACGGTTTCCCCCTGACCGGACATAACAGAAATTCTGCCGCCCATCTTTTCAACCAGATTTCTGGTAATATAAAGTCCGAGCCCGCTGCCCTGAACTTTTCGCGTCAGAGGATTATCTATACGGGAAAATTTTGTGAAAATACGGTTATAGTTCTCTGGTAAAATCCCTACCCCTCTGTCTTTTACCTTGATTGACACATAATCGCCGCAGGGGGATACATTTATTGTTACGGTTGTATTCTCGTTTGAATATTTAGCTGCGTTTTCGATTAAGTTTGTCATTATTTGCTGAAATTTATCTTTATCAACAACAATATTCGGAGTTTTTTCGTTAAAATTAAACTCAAATTTGTGGGACGGGTATGAGTTTTTTATTATTGCAATTACAGGTTCTATAAGAAGCCTAAGATTTGCTTCCTTATACACAAATATATCTTTTTCTGATTGTAGTTTTGTAACCGAAAGCATATTTTCTACAAGTCCTATAAGTCTGTTTGACTGGTCCTCTATTATCTTTAAAAACTTCTTTTTGCTTTCGTCATCAAGTTTGTCCCATGAACCAAGCATTGTCTGAGCAAATCCTCTGATTGAGGTTAAAGGTGTTCTTAATTCATGACTTACTGTTGATATAAAATCTTCATAATTATCCATATTTTGATTATAACAGATTTTAAGCCTTTTGGGCTAAAATTAACATTATATTTATAAACTAAAACACATCAGTCTTAATCGGATTTTTAAACTTCGTAATATTGCCTTGGAACAGAAGTTTCACAGTGCCTACGGGACCGTTTCTGTGTTTTGCTATGATAATTTCTGATTCGCCCTTAGATGCGGCTTTTACGGTTTCGTCCTCCTCCTCGCCTTTTTTGTAATATTCGTCACGGTATATAAACATTACAATATCAGCATCCTGTTCTATTGCGCCTGATTCCCTTAAGTCCGAAAGCATAGGACGCTTATCAGTTCTTGATTCAACTGCACGTGATAATTGCGAAAGTGCTATTACCGGAACATCAAGTTCACGCGCAAGAGTTTTCAAGCCTCTTGAAATTGCCGAAATCTGCTGCATACGTTCCTCTCTGCCTGAACCCTCCATTAACTGCAAATAGTCAATTACAATTAAGCCTAAATCTTTCTGTTCCATTTTCAAACGCCGGCATTTTGCCCTTATATCCGTAAGCGTGCAGCCGCTTGTATCATCAATAAATATAGGTGCCTGTGCAAAGTCGTTCATTGCGCTTGCAAGTTTATCCCAGTCCTTGCTCTGCATATTCCCTGTTTTTAAGCGCTGGGTGTCAACTTCTGCCTGTGAACAAAGCATACGCTGTACAAGCTGTTCTTTTGACATTTCAAGAGAGAATATCGCGACAGGTACTTTTTCTTTTATTGCTACGTTTTGTGCAATGTTCAGTGCAAATGCTGTTTTTCCCATTGACGGACGCGCCGCAAGAATTATCAAATCTGATTTTTGAAGCCCGCTTGTCATTGTATCTAATTCATAAAAATCAGTCCGTAATCCAAGCAGTTCATCCTTATGTTCATAGCGGTATTCGATTTTTTCATAGGTATTTAAAACTAAATCCTTAATGTGGCTTAAATCAGTTGTAGCCTTTTTTGATGCTATGTCAAAAATAAGTTTTTCCGCACCTTCCAGGGATTCATCAATCGGGTTTAGGTCGTATCCAAAAGATACTATTTCACTGCCTGCATTAATTAATGCCCTTTTAACGGCTTTTTCCTGTACTATTCTTGCGTAGTATTCAATATTGGAGGTTGTGATTGTTTTATAGCTTAAGTCATTAATAAATGCTCTTCCGCCTACAGTTTCAAGTTTTGAATTGTAGCTTAAAACATCGGAAACTGATACCAGGTCAATTCTTTCGTTTGTGTTAAAAAGCTGGAGCATGGCTTCGTAAACATATTTGTGTGCCGGCTTGTAGAAGCTTTCCGGTTTTAGTGTTTCTACAACTTTTGTTATGACTTCCGGATTTACTAATATTGCACCAAGAACTGCTTCTTCCGCTTCTATATTTTGAGGTAAAAGATTCCCCTGATTGGTTTTTTCTTTGACTGTTGCCATGATTTCTCCTTTAGTTCATGATATAACAACAGCAAAAATTTGCATGTACATGTTAAAATAATTTTACTTATGATAGAAAAATTAGCAAAAATATTATTAGAAAAGAATTTGGTGATATCAACTGCGGAATCGTGTACTGGCGGTCTTGTCAGCTCCATGCTTACTGATGTTTCGGGAAGCTCCGCTTATACAAAATTAAATTTTGTAACCTATTCTAACAACGCAAAGCACGAGATTTTGGGGGTAAGTTTAAATACATTGGAAAAGCACGGTGCTGTAAGCGGGGAATGTGCGAGCGAAATGGCAGAAGGTTTAATGAACCGGACGGGCTGTGATGTTGCTCTTTGTACAACAGGGATTGCCGGACCAACAGGAGGTACTGCTGAAAAACCTGTCGGGCTGTGTTATGTTTCGTGCAAGTACGGCGATAAAATGGTAGTTAAAAAAGTTCTGCTTAATCCAGGCTTGGAAAGAACTGAAATGAAACGCCAATTTGCCGAACATGCTGTTGAACTTGCATGGGATTTCTTAAAGTGCAATTAAATCAGCAATAAGTTCCGGATGTTTTTTCATTAATTGATCAGCAAAGACTTCTGTATCAAGCTGGGTTATTACAATTGAAAGCAAGTCATTAGGGAGTTGACCAAGCATTTTTATCAATTCTTCATCTTCGATCACGGTCATAGCCTTGACAAGTTCAGGCTTTTGCTTGTTAGTATTAATCATTTTTGTATAAGCTCTTGCATCAAAGAGTTGATACAATTCGGGATTTTCTTTTGTTAAAGAAAGTGTCAGCTGTTGTTTTTGTGTAGGCTGCAAGCTGGTCAAGGCATCTTTATATTCCAGAGGGTTAAGTTCGCCGACCTGTTTCACCATATCTATTATATCTTTATTTTCACAGGATTCTCCTGTTACACTTTCAAGCATTTGTGCTATATATTCCGGCGGTATTGATTTCATGTGTTCAAGCATTTTGTTCTTATCAATTGTATGGCTGGTTAAAAGCTTATCCAGCTGTTCTTCGGGCATCAACTGAATGACTTCTTCTTCCGAGAACATTTGCAGCACAGTCTTTACAAGCTGTTCAGGCGGAACTTCTTCAAGCATCTTGAGCAGTTTGTCCTGTGTAAAATACATCAGCCCCTGAACCATGTCTTCATGTTCCATAAGAGGAAGAAATTCTTTAAGCTGTTGGGCGTCCATGTTCATAAGGATTACAAATTTGTTATTCGGGTCAGCAAGCTTAAAGAGTTCAATAAGCAGATTAACATCTGTCAACAGCTCGTTTGCAAGTTCAATCGCAAGCTGGTTGCCGGAAGCAGCTTCAGCTTCAAGAACATCTTCGATGGATTTTCCTTGATACAGCTCAAGCTTTTCGGCTGATAAGTTCAACCTATCCTGAAGATATAAAAGGTTTGTATCAATTACTATAGACATAGTTAATCCTCGTTATATATAATAACGTTTTTCATACAGCCGGATTACAGAGTTCGGGCTTTTTGTAACGTTTCTTAACATGATAAATTGAATAAACCACTTGATTTTAAAAATTGTCCATGATAAATTAGGAATTGCCGAAATGAGGGCTTCCAGCTTAGGTGTTAGAGCACTGTGCCGAACGAGACAACTAAGTGTTATTGAGTGAGAGGCCTGATAAGGGTCACAGCCCAAAGGCATTGATTTTAAAAAATTTTATAATAGAATAGAAATATACGGGCTGCTAGCTCAGGTGGTTAGAGCGCACCCCTGATAAGGGTGAGG
>CANUDF010000062.1 GCA_947857085.1 Candidatus Gastranaerophilales bacterium
CTCTCGACCTCACGGGTATGAGCCGTGCGCTCTCACCAACTGAGCTACCTTGCCATAACTTTTTTATTCACAATTTTTATTCTCTCACAAAGGATTTGAATTTTCAAGTATTTAATTATATAATTTTTAAATAAATAGCAAAAAAATTATTTTTTATTATGATTAAAGATCTAACAAAAGGCGCACCATTAAAGCTTATACTTCTATTTTCAATTCCGTTATTAATCGGAAATATTTTTCAACAGCTCTATAATCTTGCAGATATTGTAATTGTCGGTAGAACATTAGGAATTAATGCACTTGCCTCTGTAGGTGCCGTAGCACCATTGTTTTTTCTTATTATGTTTGCTGTTGCAGGCATGACAAACGGTTTTGCCGTAATCACAGGCCAAAAATTCGGAGCGGGTGATGATTGCGGGGTTAGACGTTCTGCTGCTATTTCAACAATATTAAGTACTATATTTACTCTAATATTTTCTTTTGTGTGCATTATCTTAATGAAACCTATCTTATATATGATGAATGTACCGGCAGAAATATTTCATGATGCTTACTGGTACATTCAAATCTGTGTTTTTGGACTTATCACAGCAAACTTTTATAACCTGCTCGCAAGTATTGTGCGCGCACTCGGAGACAGCAAAACTCCTTTATATTTTTTAATTCTTGCATCGGTCTTAAACATTTTTCTTGCATTGCTTTTTATACTTAAATTCAACATGGGTGTGCCGGGCTCTGCTGTTGCAATTGTTTTATCACAAGGCTTTTCTGTTATTTTGTGTTTGTTTTATATCAAAAAACGCTTTCCTATCCTGCATTTGAATAAATCAGACTGGGCATTCAAAAAAGAAGAACGAAAGCAGGATTATGATTTTATAATGGAACATTTGAAAGTCGGATTTCCAATGGCAATGCAATTTTCTGTTCTCGGCATAGGAATTTTAATAATACAAAGCGTCTGCAATACATTTGGAGCCAATGTAATAGCCGCAATGACAGCAGCTTTGAGAATAGAACAAATTGCAACAATGCCTATGATTTCTTTCGGAGTTGCAGTTTCTGTATTCGTTGCACAAAACTTCGGTGCCAAGAACATCAACAGAGTAAGACACGGCGTTATAAAAACTTCTATGATAAATCTTATTTTAAGTATCGCAATGGCGCTTATTATGAGACACTGGGGAAGTGATATTGTCGGAGTATTTATAGGAAACGAAAAAACCGAAGTAATTAAAATTGCCCATGACTACTTGTGGATAAGTACATTATTTTACTTTTTCCTCGGACAGATTTTTATATTCAGAAATGCACTGCAAGGAATGGGCAAACCTCTAATCCCGTTAACATCTTCCTTTGCGGAACTTATAATCCGCTCTTTTGCCGCTGTATATTTAGCAGTAAAATTCGGATACTTCGGAATATTTTATTCCGGTCCTATTGCCTGGATTACAGCGTCAATCGTTGTTTCTACAGGATACTTTATTAATATCAGAAAACTTATGTTCAAATCAATAAAAGAAAAGTTTGAAAATAATTTATAACGCATCCAAAAATAAATTAAGCAGAGTAAGCTTGTCTTTGTTATCTTTAAATTTTTCCACTTTTTGTAAGATATTATAATAAAAAGTTTCCATATCACTATCTTTTACATAACTAAACAGTTGTGAAACTTCAACACCGAGTGTAACCGCAATCTTCTCCAAAGTTTTAGCCGTTACAAAACCTTTGCCGGTTTCAACTAGACTTAAAGAAGTTGTTCCTATTTCTATTGATTCAGCCAGAGCTTCCTGGCTCAAGCCTGCTTCTTTTCTGTATTTACGTATATTATTTCCAAATTCTTTGCAAAGTTCCAAAACCATATTAACCTCATTTAATATGATTTTACTTTAATATTTTACGTTAGATAATTGCATTAAATATATTGACATATATTATTAAATGCTATACAATATAATTAAAATATATATTATAATTTAAAATAGAATTTGGAGTTAAGTCATGAGAAAGAGAAATAATTGTTTATTAGCAACAGCACTTGTATTGTCATCTTTGACCTTGTCATCCGTAGTATATGCAGGTACAATTACATCTAATACTACCATTTCAGGTAACGTAAGCAGTCATCAAAATGAGGGTTCGACAGGAAATTACAACAGAGGCGGAGCTTATAATATAAATGACCCTAATGCACCGGAAGGGGAACGCAGCCCGCTGGAAGTAACAATTTCAAATGCGGTACTTGAAAATAATTCTGTCACAGGAAACGGTTATGGAGGTGTTGTTTTTGTAGGTGACGGTACATTAAACGTAATAAACTCTACTTTTAGAGGAAACCATGCTTCATGGGACGGCGGAGCTATATCTTCAGCATCTCCTTATTACAGAGATAACGCATCAAGCGGACCAAAACTTGTAATAAGCAATTCATTGTTTGAATCCAACACGGCGGATATATATTCTGGCGGAGCTATTGGCTTATATTCAGAGGCAGTAATTAACAATACTAAATTTTATAATAACAATGCAGGCGGACACAATCCGTCTGAAAGCACTGACGGCGGCGGAGCCATCTACATAGGCGGCTGGGGACAGGCGACTATTAACAATTCGGAATTCGTCGGAAATTCTTCAAATAAAGGCGGTGCGATTGCAACAACCGGTGCAGGCTTAGGTACATCTCACTATTTCAATATTAACAACTCCATATTTGAAAACAATACCGCAACGGAACAAGGCGGAGCTATATATACACAATTTACTAAAGATAGTGAAGGACACTCAAGCTCTATTACCGGCTCAAGTTTTAACAATAATAGTGCAGGCAAACATGGCGGTGCTATTTCTGCCGTTGCAGAACTTGAAATTACAGGTTCAAATTTTTCAAACAATCATTCCGGAGAAGACGGCGGTGCTGTTTACTCAACAGCAGACCTGACTATTAACGGTTCAACATTCACAAACAACTATACCTTATATGAAGGCGGAGCCGTTAAACAGAAAGGTGATAACTTAACTCTTAACATTAATAATTCAATATTTACATCAAATTATAATACACACGAAAGATACGGCTACGGCGGTGCAGTATATACACAAGGAGATATTACCGGTACAATTACTAACACTGTTTTTGATGGGAACACGGCCGCACGACGCGGCGGAGCCGTAATGGTCGGTACTGGTGTAACAATGGATTTTTCAAATACTTCTTTCACAAATAACATAGTAAACGCAAACGAAGAATACGATTCTAACGGCGGAGCAATTTACGTTGGCGAAAGTACCGATGTAACAATCTCTTCTTCATCCTTCGAAAACAACATGAGCGGAGAAGGGGGGGGGGCAGTGTACCAGCAAAACAACTCCAACTCACTTACTATCAAAGATTCTTTGTTTAAAAATAACCAAACTGTTTCTGAAGGCGGGGCTTTATGGCTTGGTAACAAATCAACTGTTGAAAATACAATTTTTGAAGGTAATAAAACAACAGGTACAAAAATAAGCGGAACTCCTGATTATGAAAATGATAACGAAGGCGGCGGTGCTATATTTGTTGGAAGTTCTGCTAATGCAGCTATCACAGGCAGCAGTTTCATTAACAATGAATCAGGAACAAGAGGTGGTGCTATAGCAACACGTTCCAACGCTTCATCTGACAACTCAACTTTATCTGTTGAAAGCAGTGACTTCAGCGGTAATAAAGCTGCTACAGATGGCGGCGCAATTGCTTCATTTATTGATGTAAATGTTAAAAACACAAACTTTGTAAATAACACAGCCGGTAAAAACGGCGGTGCAATCTGGGCAAATGACAACGTAACTATTACCGCGCAAGATCAAAATGTTGTATTTAGCGGCAACAGTGCTGCTGATGGCGGTGATATTTATATGGCAACAGCTGGAAAAGAACTCAATTTTAATATCACTTCTGAAAGCGAAGACCAGAACACCATTACTATAGGAAGCGGGATTTCAGGCGCCGGAAAATATACCTTGAACATTAACGGCGACGGCATGCTTGACCTTCAATCATATATTAAAAATGCCAACATCAACGTTAATGATGTTGCAACACTATGGCTTAACAATGGTTCAGACATCACTGAAAATACCCAAATCACAATGAACGACGGTACTGAACTGATTACAATAAACAATCAGATTGATACGTTTGGGGACAATTTGATTACAATCAACGGCGATGTAGGTTTAGGCGTTGATGTTGATTTGGTGTCAGGAAAAGCTGATAACTTCGGTCTGATTAACTACGGTGAAGACGGAAAAATTACTCTTGAAGGCGTCAAACCTACAAATTCAAATACTACAAAAGATAATTTTTCATTTAATATCTATGATGCAACAGGACTTGATAAAAGCAGAGTAACAATAGACGATCAGTTTGTTGCAATGGATACATTAACTCCTATAAGATACCTGAAAGGTGCAATTGATGAAAACGGTCTTATAACCTACGGTCCGAGAGGCGACGGCTGGAAAGATTTTAACCCTTCTGTATTTACAAGTCCTGTTGCAGCTCAGTTAGGCGGCTATCTGGTTCAATTAAATTCTTATGATCAGGCATTTATGAACCTTGATATGAAAATGCTTATGACACAGGAAGAACGTAAAGCAATGAAGATGAGAAACAGTTATGCAGCTGCAGGAACATCTTCATCAGCTCCAATGGTATACTCGCCGACATACCTGCCTGAAAAAGAATCAGCAGGCTGGGTAAGACCTTATGCTACATTTGAAAATGTAGGTTTAAACGGCGGTCCGAGAGTTTCAAATGTAATGTACGGAACATTCTTCGGTGCTGACAGTGAGATGTATGAATTTGATAACGGTGCTGAAGCACAATTCAGTGTATATGCAGGTTATAACGGTTCTCACCAGGCATTCACTGGTAACAGTTTATGGCAAAACGGCGGTACATTAGGCTTAACAGGTATTGTTTATAAAGGAAACTTCTTTACAGCATTAACTGCAAACGCCGGTGCAAGTGTTGTAGATGCAAGCACAATGTATGGCAATGAAGACTTTCCAATGTTAATGGCCGGTGTTGCTTCTAAAACAGGTTACAACTGGGAGCTTGCAAAAGGTAAATTTATTATCCAGCCAAACTATTTAATGTCTTACACTTTTGTTAATACATTTGATTATACAAATGCCGCTGGTGTAAGAATAAAATCTGACCCGTTAAATGCAATTAACATTGCACCGGGAGTTAAATTAATCGGGAACCTGAAAAACGGCTGGCAGCCTTATATCAATCTGAGAATGGTTTGGAATATAATGGACAAAACAGACTTTATGGCAGCTAATACATCAATTCCTGATTTATCTGTAAAACCTTATTTTGAATACGGTTTAGGTGTTCAAAAACGCTGGGGTGACAGATTTACAGGATTCGGCCAAATCATGTTCAGAAACGGCGGAAGAAACGGTGTATCTATGGGCTTCGGCTTTAGATGGGCTCTCGGAAAAGGGTCTTCAAGTGCATACAGCCTTAACTCAGATAAAGTGGTTATAAAAGAACCGACAAAGATGAAGCTAAGTAATATAAAATAAATTGAAAGCGGGTTTCAAACCCGCTTTTTAATTCTCAAAATATTTAATAATAGTGTCGGCAAAATTTTGAGAAGATTGAAAATTTTGACCTGTAATTATATTCCCGTCAACAATAACATTAATTTCTCCTGCCGGCTGCTCTATGAAAAATGCATTTCGCTCTTTTAAAGCATCTTCCAGACTAAATGGAATAAGTTTATCTTTTTTATAACACTGTTCTTCTTCATTAGTAAAACAAGTTACTCTTTTACCTGCAATAATATAGTTACCATCAGTTTTTGCCATTAACAGTCCTGCAGGACCATGACAAACAGCCGCTATAAGCTTAGTGTTTTGGTCAAAATAAGAAACAATTTCTCCTACAAGCTCACTGTTGGCAATATCGTACATAGGCCCGTGCCCGCCTGGAAATACTATTGCGTCATATAAAGTATAATCAACCTGATCCAGCCTTATTGTATCTTCAAGCGCATTTTTAGCATCATGCCATTTTATATCTTTAATTAAATTTTCACTTGCAGGATCCAGAGGAATTTTTCCGCCTTTTAAACTTGTAACCTTAATATGATAACCATTTTCCAAAAAAGTATTGAAAGGAACTGCAAACTCTTCAAACCAGAGTCCTGTCTTATGTTTTCCGTCATGAAAATGGTCAACATTTGTAACTACCATCAAAATATTTTTTGTCATAAATCTGCCTCCTGAAAAAAGGTTAATCCAAAATATTTTTTTTCACATTAGAAAGTCCGACTATATAAATATTATGCAGTACGTTAATTGTTTTATTTACCCTTAGTAAATATATTGATTAAAAAAGGAGAAAGATATGGCCGCAATAATTGAAAACGTAAAAGCAAGACAAATTTTGGATTCACGCGGAAACCCGACAATAGAAGCCGAAGTAGAATTGCCTTTCGGTGCGATAGGACGAGCTGCTGTACCATCAGGGGCTTCAAAAGGGATTTATGAAGCATGGGAACTCCGTGACGGAGACAAATCAAAGTTTGACGGCAAGGGTGTTTTAAATGCCGTTGAAAACGTTAACAAAAAAATTGCCGGCGAACTTATAGGCAAAGACGCTTTTTATCAAGAAGAAATCGACAAAACTATAATTAATCTTGATAAAACCGAAAACAAATCCAAACTTGGTGCAAACGCAATTCTAGCAGTATCGCTTGCAACCGCAAAAGCAGCTGCAATAACTTATCAAATGCCATTGTACAGATATCTTGGAGGAATTAATGCCGTAACACTTCCCGTGCCTATGATGAATATACTTAACGGAGGTGCACATGCAGACAATAACCTTGATTTTCAAGAATTTATGATTGCGCCGGTCGGTGCGGAAAACTTTGAGCATGCAGTGCAGATTGGTTCCGAAATATTTCATAAATTAAAAGAAATTCTTCACAATAAAGGCTTAATCACAGCCGTAGGTGACGAGGGCGGATTTGCCCCGAAACTTAATTCAAATTCCGAAGCCGTAGAAGTAATCTTACAGGCAATTGAACAGGCAAAATATACAACTGAACAGGTGAAAATATGTCTGGATGTAGCGTCATCGGAGTTTTACGAAAACGGAAAATATCTGCTCAAAGGTGAAAACCGTTCGCTTGAAAAAGAAGACATGGTAAATATGCTTGCTGACTGGGTAGAAAAATATCCTATTATTTCAATCGAAGACGGTATGGCAGAAGAAGACTGGGACGGCTGGAAACTTTTAACTGAACGTATTGGAGATAAATGCCAGCTTGTCGGTGATGATTTGTTTGTAACTAATTCAAAAAGACTTTCCGACGGAATAAAAAAATGTGTTGCAAATTCGATTTTAATCAAATTAAACCAAATAGGAACCCTTTCTGAAACACTGAAAACAATCCGCTTAGCTCATAGTGCAGGATATAGTGCCATCGTATCCCACCGCTCCGGAGAAACCGAAGATACATTTATAGCTGATTTAGCAGTTGCAACAAACTGCGGTCAAATAAAAACAGGGTCTCTTTCCCGTTCAGACAGAGTGGCAAAATACAATCAGCTTATCAGAATTGAACAGAAGCTTGGTTCAGCGGCAAAATACCTTGGACTTCGGGCATTTAAAGGTCAAAGCTTCGACAACAATTGTTCTTGTGAATGTAAATTTTAAAACTTAAGGTTTGTAAAAATATGTAACGATATACACAAAATCCTTAAAGAATAATCTTATCTGAACCGATAAAAAATTTGTTAGATCTTTAAGGAGAAGTGTATTATGGACGAAAAGAAAATTATGAATGAAGAAGACTTAATGGTTGACTTTGCCGAGATGACAAGTTTTGACTTTAATTCTTTGGATTATCAGCAAATGCAGGAGCTGCATAAGATTACCGACAGTGAATATGCAGCAAAACCTTATGCTTTTAAATTCGGCAAATTTGATTTAGCAGATTTGTTCAAATCATTCGTTGCTCAAAAAGAGATGTAAGCTTGTTGAATTAGGGAGTTATGTGTATGGACAATTTTGACAAATTGTTTGAAGAAAACTGTTTTCTGCCATGTATAGGCGAAGCAGAACCAAAACAGCAAGAAGTTTATACAAGACAGCACAAAAGTCTTGATACCTTACTTGCAGAATTAGAAGTGATAAAGAACAATATAGAGGAGATAAAAGCCAAGGAATGGCATCTGTCAAAACTGATGCAGTTCCACAAACAGGGGATAGCCCCGAATTAGGCTGCCAGACAGGAACAGAGCACCTTATATAAGGTGCTCTGTTTTGCTATATTTATAGAAAATATTAAAGCTTATAAGGATAATCGTCTTTAAATTCCCAATTATCTTTATACAATAAAGTTGTGCAATAAGCATCTAAATCATTCTTTTTTATTTGTTCTATTATTTGGGCTCTGCTCAAATCTGTTCCAACCATTGGAATTGTAATAGGCGCGTTATTGTTTAGGTCTAAATAAAATCTAAACATATCCTGACATCTTTTATTTGGCGGGGCTGTATTATTTACATCTATAGTAAAATCAACATAAGTGCCATTCCACATAGAAACTTGTGTTCCATTTGTTAAATAAAACTCATTGTTATCTCTAATAGTTTCTTTTGAGTATTTCAGATAAGGAGCAAGATATGTCATAAAAAATTCATAATTACCCAGCCTCTCAGCTTCCAAGTCACGATTACCATCTTCATCATATTGCATAGACTGTTTTTTCCAGCTGGATTTTGGACCATTGTCAATTTCTGATAACATTACAGCCTGACTCATCATGCTGTAAAACTGTTTTAACCGCGTACTGTACTCTTTCTTTTTATAATTCTGTACAAGTGTCGGGATTGTTAATGCCACTACTACACCGATTATTGCTAATGTAATTAAAACTTCTGCTAATGTAAATCCTTTTATACCGGGAGCAGAAATTATTTTCTCGACGACGCTCCCGCCTCCGATACATTTAACAGATTTTTTGGAATTAAACAAT
>CANUDF010000063.1 GCA_947857085.1 Candidatus Gastranaerophilales bacterium
TACGGATACTGACACAGATACGGATACTGACACAGATACGGATACTGACACAGATACGGATACTGACACAGATGATGACAATCCGTCATATGATAGAGATTCCGGTAAGCAAACATATATTCAGCGTAAAATATTAGACGAAAATATTCCGTCAATTGACAAACGTCAATATATGAGATTCCAGGTAGCTGGAAACCGCAATCCGGTAGAATTACAGCAAAATGCTCAAATAGATTCTTTACTTGATATCTCAAGAGGCGGTATAGCTGTAAAACACCACAATCAGCTGAAAGTCGGCGATGTAATACCGGTACAAATTTCATACGGTGATTTAGACATCAATGCAAATGTAAAAATAGTTACTGCGACAGATGTAAGAGCCGGAGCGGAATTTGTTAACCTCGACAGAGCCACTGCAAATAAACTACTTTATATGAATATATTATTAGAAGAAGCAAATAATAATATTACAATGAAATAGTTAGAGACAAAAATGAAAGCCCAACCTTTTTAAGGTTGGGCTTTTCCTTAAGATAAATTATTAAGCTACTCTTGCACCCATTATCTTTTTGTTTGAGTGTATCCTGTTAAGTCTTGCCCAATTTTGTGTTGGGTTTCCTGTCTTTTTAGGTTTATCTTCTGATGTTGTGCCGCTGCTTTGTAATTGTCCTAACATAGAGCCAGCCATTTGTAAACTGCTTGCTGCTTTTTGTGCGTATGCCATTGTCTTGCCCTTTTGAGCGGCATTTGCAGCTGTAGTTGAAGCATTTTGAGCAGTTTTAGCTGCTTGATCCGCTAATCTTTGTGCTGAATTTTGAGCAGAATTGTTTACAGCCGATTTTGTTGCGGCCTTGGTTGTCTGCTTCATTCCTTTATTAATTGCTTTTTGGCTCATGCCTTCAGTTGTGTTTTGGAAAGCGGATTGTGCATTTTTAACCGAATTAGTTGCTGTTTCCATACCGGCTTTACCGTTTTCTATAGCATTATTTACAAGGTTATTATCACCTTTTATACTTGCTTTCATTTCATCCATTGTTTTTCCGGCCATAGAACCTGCTGTCTCTTGTTGTGCAATATCTTTAACTTGACCTTTGCTGAAGCCGGCTTCTTTCATTGTATCCATATTTGCTTTGGCTAATTGTTTTGAAGCTTGTTTTTCAAGACCTTTTTGCATAGCTTCTTGGGCTTGATCTTTAATATCCTGGAAGCCTGAAGTCATTTGCTTTGTACCTTGAGCAGCCGCAGTTCCAGTCATAATTGCGGATGCTGCATTTGTAAATGCACCGGCTAAGTCACCGTTTGCAGCAGAACATGCTGATTTAGTTATAGATGCTGCAGTAGATCCGTAGTTACCGATTGTTTCTACAGTCACACCGGTTGATTGAACAGGTACGCTTGCAGAGACTAAAGCGGCTCCGGCTGAAGCTGTAAATGGATTACTCAACATTAATTGACCTGTTACTCTCATACCTTTACCTATTAACTGAACCCCTTGTCCTGTTAATGAGGTGTATTGAGAAATTTCACCGACTTTATTTGCAACATTCATTACCTTGTCGGTTGTAGATTGATTGTTTTCTAATGTCTTTTGAGTTTTAGCAACAGTTTTTTGGTATGTTTTGCTCGTGCGGTTCATTGTTTTAATGGCTTTGTTGTTAGCTGTTTGCAGCTTATTTATTTTGCCGGTATATTTTGTCATTTTGACCGCTTTTGAATCCATTTGTGCAGATAAAGTTGCAATTTGTTGACCTGCATCACTTGATGAAGAACCGCTACTCGGGGGGGGGGCACTCATTGCTCTAGTTTGCGGACCAGCTCCGGGTTCAGTTTCACCTGCAAGTTTTAGTGAAAAAGAACTGTATTTTTGTGCTTCCTGCTCTGCTGTCAAAGTTTCAATTTGAGATGAAATTGAGTCCATTTCGGTACTTTCTTTTTCAATCTCGTCTGACATTTTTTGAATTTCTTTATTATTTTTTTCTACTAAACGCTGATTTTGTTTCAATGTAGTTTTCATTGATTTTTCATCTTTTTTAGTAGTTTTAGATAATTTTTTAGTGTCACGCGCTAAAGAATTTACTTCTTTAGTGTTTGCTTCTGTTTCATTCGTAGCAGATTTTGTATCGGAAATTTCAGCTTCTGCATTTCTAGCCGCTGCTTTTCCTTCGGATGCAGAATAATCTTTTGGATCTTTTTCTACTTTTTTGTTTTCGGAAGATGAAGATAAATTACTGCTTCTTTGGGCACCCACAGAAGCGCCTGATTGTTCAGGACGCTGCATATTGAATATAGAGCCGTTTCTTGACATATGAATATTTTGTGAAGATTGCTGAACTTTAGCGCCGCTATTCCGCTGTGCCAAAATCTTCTGCAAATCCGTCTTATTCAGTTGTCCTAAGCCGTTTATGCCCATAACTCTCTCTTGTTAAATGCTCTCTTAAATATATAAAAACTACCCAAAAGCCCTGATTTCAGCATGTTTGCATGTTGTTACATTTATTTACAATGTTATGAATTTGCTTTAAATTTTTATTTCTGATAAAATTTATACATAAATATAAATTTGTTGGCATATAAGAAGGAGAATAATTTATGAAACTAATGGAAGGTAAAAAAGGTCTTATTTTTGGGGTATCAAATACTCATGGCATAGCTTATGCAATTGCACGTCAGCTTTTTGAAGCAGGTGCTGATATTGCTTTTACTTATGCAGGTGAAGTTATGGAAAAACGCGTAAGACCTCTTGCAGAAGAAATGAATGCAAAAGTTATTATGAGCTGTGATGTTACAAAAGAAGATGAAATTAAAGCAGTTGTTGCAGAATGTGAAAAGGTTTACGGCAAACTTGACTTTGTTGTACACGCTGTTGCTTTTGCTTCAAAGGAAGATTTACAAGGCAGATTTATTGATACATCACACGACGGCTGGAACCTTGCAATGGGTGTTAGTGCTTATTCATTGGTTTCAATATGCAGGAATGTTGAAAATATCATGAACGAAGGCGGATCAATTTTTGCGTTGACTTATCTGGGTTCAGAATATGTTGTTGCAAATTATAATGTAATGGGTGTTGCTAAAGCTGCTCTTGAATCTTCAATGAGATATCTTGCAGCAGATTTAGGCAAAAAAGGTGTCAGAGTTAACTGTATTTCTGCCGGCGCTGTTAAAACTCTTGCCGCAAAAGGTATTTCTGGTTTCGATAAAATGCTTAAGGCTGCTACTGCAAAAGCTCCGCTTCAAAGAAATGTTTCTCTTGAAGATGTCGGCAAAGCAGGTTTATATTTAGCATCTGATTTGTCAACAGGAACAACAGGACAAATCCTTTATGTTGACTGTGGCTGCCATGCGGTTTATGCGTCACTTGAAGAAATGGAAATTATTGCTAATTCCTTAGCTAATGCATAAGATTTAAATTCGATATTTCAAAAAGGTTTGGAAATCTTCCAAACCTTTTTTTATTCTTTTTTTTGTGTTATTTTTTAATTACGGAATATAAATAAGAAGGATTTAATGATGTTAGACACTAAAGTTAAAATAGAAGATTTACCTACAGTTTACGATGCTAAATCCACAGAAGAAGAAATATATAAATTCTGGGAAGAAAATGAAATGTTTAAGGCAGATTCAAAAAGCCAAAAGCCGCCTTATTCAATAGTTATTCCTCCGCCGAATGTTACGGGTGTTCTTCACATGGGGCACGCATTGGATGAAACATTGCAGGATATCTTAACCCGCTATCACAGAATGAGCGGTTATGAAACTTTATGGCTTCCGGGAACCGACCACGCCGGTATTGCAACACAAAACGTTGTTGAAAAACAGCTCCGTGAAAAAGGACTTTCACGCCACGATTTAGGCAGAGAAAAATTCCTTGAAAAGACCTGGGATTGGGCTAATACTCATAAATCCGCTATCCTTGATCAGTGCAAACGTCTCGGTGCATCTTTTGACCGTTCAAGAGAAAGATTTACATTTGACGCCGGCTGTTCCGATGCAGTAAAAGAAGTTTTTGTAAAATTATACGAAAAAGGATTAATTTATAAAGGTGCTTATATCGTAAACTGGTGCCCGCGCTGTCAGTCAGCTATTTCTGATGTTGAAACAGAATACGAAACAGAACAGGGACATTTGTGGGAAATTTCGTATCCTCTTAAAGGAGAATCCGGTGCGATTATTGTTGCAACTACACGCCCTGAAACAATTTTTGGTGACGTTGCTATTGCCGTTCACCCGACAGATTATAAATATTCAGAATTAATCGGCAAAACGGTTGTAATTCCTCTAACAGGCAGAGAAATTCCTATTATTGCAGATGAATATGTTGACAAAAACTTTGGTACAGGTGCTGTTAAAATTACACCTGCACACGACCCTAATGATTTTGAAGTAGGCAAACGCCACGGCTTTAAACCTATATGGGTAATTGATGGTGAAGGTAAAATGAAAGCTTGCGGTGAAGTGCCTCAGGAACTTCACGGGTTAGACAGATACGAAGCACGTGAAAAAATTATCGGTATGCTTTCTTATAATAATTTCTTATTAAGAACAAGAGACCATGAGCACAATGTCGGCAAATGCCAGCGTTGTAATACAACAATAGAACCGCTTTTATCTGAACAGTGGTTTGTAAAAATGGAACCTCTTGCAAAAGAAGCTATTGCCGCCGTAAAAGACGGAAGAATTAAGTTTATTCCTGAAAGATGGGAGAAAAATTATCTTGGCTGGATGGAAAATATACGTGATTGGTGTATTTCCCGTCAACTATGGTGGGGACATCAAATTCCGGCTTATTACCATAATGAAACAGGCGAAATGGTTGTTGCAAAAGAAAATCCAGATCCTGAAAATTATACTCAGGACAGTGATGTTTTGGATACCTGGTTTTCATCAGGCTTATGGCCGTTTTCAACAATGGGCTGGCCGAATACAGAGTCTGAAGACTTTAAAAAATTCTATCCGACAAGCGTTCTTGTAACAGGATTTGATATTATTTTCTTCTGGGTTGCAAGAATGATTACAATGGGGCTTGAATTTACTAAAAAAGCACCGTTTTCAACAGTATTTATTCATGGTCTTATCCGTGATGAAAAAGGTCAAAAAATGTCTAAATCAAAAGGCAACACAATCGACCCTGTTGTTATTATTGATAAATACGGTTCAGACGCTTTAAGATTTACAATGACATCTCTTTGTACTTACGGTGGTCAGGATATAAAAATCAGCGACGAAAGATTTGAATATGGGCGAAATTTCGCAAATAAAATCTGGAATGCTTCAAGATTTGTTTTGATGAACCTTGACGGCGTTGATAATGAGAAAATTGATTTTTCAAAATTAACTATTGTTGATAAGTGGATTTTGAATGAATTGAATAACACTGCAAAAGAAGTTAATGACAATATTAAAAATTACAGAATCGGCGAAACAGCACATATTATGTATGATTTCTTCTGGAATAAATACTGCGACTGGTATGTTGAAATTGCAAAAATTCAATTGCAGGATGAAGAATTAAAATTGAATACCCAGAGAGTGTTGAGATATGTTCTTGATATGTCATTGAGACTTCTTCACCCGATTATGCCGCACATCACAGAAAAAGTATGGCAGTTAATTCCGCAGAAAACTCAATTTAAAGCGATTATGCTTTCTGATTATCCTGTTTATTCCGATAAATTATCTTTCCCTAAAGAAGCTGAAGAAATGGAACTTGTGTTTGAAACAATCAAATCATTAAGAAATGTAAGACAAAGCTTTAACATTTCTCCTTCATTGAAATTTGATATAGAAATCATAGCTGAAAAATCTGAAAAATCGACATTTGAAGCCATTGAAGCATATATTAAACGTCTTGCGAAAGTTGAAAATATCACTTATGCAGATGACAGCGGCGATATTCCGAAAAAGTGTGCGACAGCTGTTGTTTCGGCTTCCAAAATTATAATTCCGCTTGAAAATCTTATTGATTTCAATGAAGAAATAAAACGCCAGCAAAAGAAACTGGACAAATTGCTTGCTGAAAAAAGTTCATTGTCGGGCAGAATGAACAATGAAAAATTTGTCGCTAATGCTCCAAAAGAATTGATTGAGCAGACAAAAGCAAGAATCGAAGAAATCACTGTTCAGGAAAATGCAATAAATGAATTAATAAATTCACTAAAAGCATAATTTTGTATTATAAGAAAAGTCCTCTTAAGTTTTATTAAGAGGACTTTTCATTATAGCAAATTTTTTTTCTTTTTGTTTTTAAATTTTAAATAGAACATAAAAAAGGAGAAAAAATGTCAATTAATGTTAAAAAATTAACTCTTAACAGTGATACTGCAAAAACGATTGCCAAAAGAGTTATGAAGGACAGGAACATGTATGTTACCGGAACGCTTAATCCACCTGTCTCGTCAAATTATAAAGTTAAAGTAGATGACAGGCATATGATAAATATAAATTACGGTGATGAAAGTTTGGAAGTCATGCATATGGCTAAGATCGGTGACAGATGGGAACCGAGTGTAACAAACAAGGTTTTTGGCTCGGTAGATTTTGTTAAGCAAAGATTTGCTGAAATCCTCGATGAATTGGGATTAAGCAAAAAATTTAGTGACTAATTGTAAAGCAATATTAAGAAAACTTTACAGATTGACAAATTTTTGTTACAATTATTAATGTAAATAGGTTTAGTGTCATTGACAATGGGGTAAAAATGGTATCAAAGAGTAAAAGTAATGATTTAGATTTTGAAGAATTATTAAAACAGTATGACTATAATTTCCAAAAAGGTGATTTAGTTAAAGGTATTGTATGCGGCTATGACAGTCAGGGAGTTATGGTAGATATCGGCGCAAAAACAATTGCGGTTGTGCCAACACGCGAAGCTGTTGACAAAGACGAAAATATCGAGGAAAAATTTGAAAAAGGCAAAGAATATGAATTTCTTATAATAAAAGAAGAAGATGAAGACGGAAAGTTCCTTCTGTCTAAGAAAAAAGTTGACTTTGCTTATGCATGGAAGGAACTGGAAAAAGCAAAAGCTGCTGATGAAACAATTCTTGGTACAATTGCAGGAATTGTTAAAGGCGGTGTGCTTGTTGAAATTTCAGGAGTGAGAGGGTTTGTTCCGTCATCACAATTGAGAAGTAAAGAAACTGATCTTGAGGTAGGCGGAAAGCTTGAGTTAAAAATTCTTACTCTGGACAGCCAGCAGAATAACTTTATCTTGTCTAATAAAAAAGTTTATGATGACAGTGTAGTTGAAGCCAGAAAAAATGTCTTTTCCCAGATTGAACCCGGACAGGTTGTAAAAGGTGATGTTGTAAGAATTACAGATTTCGGTGCTTTTATTGACCTTGGCGGAATTGACGGCCTTCTTCCGTTATCACAATTGTCATGGCGCTGGATTGACCATCCGACAGATATTTTAAAAGTCGGCGACAAAATTGACGTTGAAGTTATCGCAGTTGACCATGACAAACAGCGTGTTTCTTTGAGTTTGAAAAACCTTGAACCTGATCCGTGGCTGGAGGCTGAAAAACAAATCAAAGAGGGTGATAAAGTAGAAGGAACAATCACAAGAATTAAGCATTTCGGAGCTTTTGTGGAAGTGTTCCCGGGTGTGGAAGCTTTATTGCCTCATGCAGAAGTATCTGAATTACAAAATGAGACAAAGAATATTTTGCAAGTAGGAGATAAAGTTCAAACATATATATTGAAATTTAACCCGACAGATAAGCGTATTGCTTTAACGGTTAAAGAACCCACCGAAGAAGCTCCGGCAGAAGAATAAAAATAAAAAACACCCGTAAAAGGGTGTTTTTTATTGCCAAAAAGGCAAAAATTTGTTATATTTAAAAATGTAGAAAATAAAGGAGAAAGCATGAACAAATTAAGTAGTTATGATTTCGGGGGGGGGCGTCTCCTCTAAGTAGTAATGGCAAGGATTTCCAGCGTGGCCGCTGGCTCCGTCATATTGAACTATGGTCTAAAGGATTCACATTGGCCGAGGTACTAATCACGCTGGCAATAATCGGCATAGTTGCAGCGCTCACAATACCGTCTTTAGTCAGCAATTATCAGGATAAAATGTTTAAATCTGCTTATGAAAAAGCAAAAACTACATTGGTAAACGGTTACAAATTAATGATGGCAAAAGAGGATGTGTATTCAATAAGAGATGTATCTTTGTTTAACAAATGTCTGTATATGTCGAGTGACAGTGAAATTAAAAATTGTATAAAATCATCGCATAATAATGTATTTAAAATAATTCAGGATGCATTTGGGGATGATGACAGCAATCCTATGAACTTGCCGGAAGAATATTCATCTTCTAACCCTAATAAAAAATCACCATTTAGCTGGATAACGTATTTCGTATCTGAAACCGGTTCTGATAATGACTATGAGCCACTCTATATTTTCAGGCTTCAGGATGGAGGGATATATGGATGGTATTATTTTCATAACTCATCCTCAAATTATGAATCCTGGAGTGATTCTTTGTTTCTGGCAGTTGATATAAACGGTTCAAATCAACCAAATATTGCAGGTAAGGATTTGTTTATGTTTAGAATATCAGGTACTGGCAACATAGAAGACGTTACATTTGATCTAGAAGCTAACGGTTGTTCATTTGATGCACTGGATAAATGTAACGAAAAACAATGCTTGAATTTAAGAGGAAAATGTTATGACGAGTCTGGATGCGATTGTGACATTGGTAAATGGGATTACGAAACAAATACCTGTAAAAAAATAAGAGGAAGTTGCCCAAGGTGACAAAATGTATAATCATTTAAAGAAATCATATTAATTTTTAATTATTTTATCCTCTATTTAGAGGATTTTTTCTTATTCTTACTATATATATCTTAATATATGCCGTATAATTTTTATAGATTATGTTGACTTTTTTCAAATAATCATTAAAAGCATAAAAGGTAGTAAGTAAATAATAGGAGACCAATACATATGGGTATGGCAGCATCACAGGCAAGATATTTAGGCTTGACCGCAAGAAAA
>CANUDF010000064.1 GCA_947857085.1 Candidatus Gastranaerophilales bacterium
TACTGAGTCTACTTTCAAAACTTTCGGTTAATTTTATTAATCTTTTTCGGATACTACTCGGGGACTCTCTTTACTTCCCGCAGTTATCCTCCTTAATTTTCCCTTTTTTTCCTTGCGGCCACTTTGGTCGTCTTTTTTTTATTTAATTAAAGGAGCCAATTTCTCAAAATATTCTTTATCCTCCAATAAAAATTTATTATTAATTAACTCTTCTTTCATATCAGATATAGCATTAAAATATCCTTCATATTTAGCACTGCAACCTTGTCCATAAAGTCTTTTTGCCATGATATATGCCAAACATTCTTTCCTTTTAGGATTTCCTTTATCATAGAAAAATCTGAAAGCTTGATATCTTTCAGCAAATTTTTCTTCAGCAGAACGGTTTGAAAGAACATTTGAAAAAGTCACTGTTCTAATTTTTCTATCCCATTCATAGCAAATTTTATTAACATAGCAAAACTTATCAGCCCAGGAAAGAATATAAGGTGTCCAAGAAACATCCTCATACGCCAATAAACCAAAAGGATGTTCTTTAACTAATTTTGCTTTATATAACTTATTCCAAACGCCAATATTATTAAATTTATCAGTAAATATCAATTTGAGATAATCTTCTATATCAATAGCAATATTTTCAGGAAAAGGTAAATTGTGCCTTACTATATATTTATCGTTATCTATCCTGTACAGTGGTGAAATCGCAATATCAGAGGAAGTTTTTTCGATTGCATCATACATTACAGAATAAGAATAAGGACGAACTAAATCGTCATTATCCATAAAAGCAATATATTTGCCATGGGCAAATTCAATACCTGCATTTCTTGTATCAGCAACACCACCATTCTTTTTAAATAGTTTTTTAACAAATGCCGGATATTTTTCAGCATACCAGTTGATTATTTCTTTTGTATTATCTGTAGAACCGTCATCGACTATTACAAGTTCTATATCATCAATATCAGAACCTAATACAGAAGATATACTTCTGGAAATGTAATCTTGCGAGTTGTATGCAGGAATAATAACAGAAATTTTATAACTTTTGGGATTCTCTTGAGAAGTTCTGCTTTTAGCATTTTTTAAATTTACTGCCATTGAAGAGCATGTAAAAACTTTCTCTTGCAAAACATTTTTATATCCTTTTATTACAAAATCAGCTTCAGAGTAGTCAACTAACACAATATGAGACAATCCATCATTAATATCCAAATATTCCACACCGTCTTTGAATAATACAAATCCATCAACATCACCGTCAAAAAGCCAGCTTATAGCGATTTTATTATCATAAGCTTCATTCATAATAATGTTGATTAAAGATGTTTTATACACATCGATTTTACATTTGGCAGAATATCCGATAAATTTTCTCTCTCCATCTTTTAAAATAAATGGTTTAACCTTGAATTCACATTTTTCACCAGCAGAAACATCGTTCAAGACAACTTTTTCATCAACTGTACTCAAGAAGCCGACAAATTCATTATTTTCATTTTTTTTATAAAGTCTGTATCCATCAATATCAGAAACCTTATTCCAATAAAGCATTAAGCCTTTATCAAAATTTAAGCCGGCAATCTCAAAATTATTAATATTAACTGCCATATTTACCGATTTACAAAGGCACCTGTCACTGCAAAATGCTTTTATACAAAAATAAGAGCAGCCTAAAGGCAGAAATTTTAAAATATAAACATTTTCATCTACAGTATCTATAAGTTTTAGTTCATCATTAACTAAGGCATAAATTTTATAACAGTCAGCAGAGTTAATTTTCTTCCAAAATAATTTTGCGGTTGATTTATTAACCTTAATAGAATATCCCCAGTTATAAATTATGTTACAATAGTCATTTTCATCTTTTAGAATTAATTGCAAGATAGGGAAATCATAGATTTTTTTACCATTTTCAATCCTGAATGGTTTTAACTTCAGCACAGTATCCATAGGCAGCCCATATAAAGAGACTTCATTGTCTTTAGTCTCTTTAAAAGAGGTGAACAAATGTTTATCAGTTTTTTTATAAAGCATATACCCATCAGCACCCTTAACTTTATTCCATAATACATGTACCTCATCACCATAAAAAGTATATACAGCATTTAGTTTTTCTATCTTAATGCTAAATTCCTCGGTTTGCCAAACTAAATTATTGTTTTCGAATAATTTAAGTTTAAAAATATTATCTCCGACAGATAAAAATCTAAGATTAATATTTGCGTCGTAAGAAATTAAATATTCTGTAAACTCGCCAGCATCATTTTTCAATAATAGTTTATAAAAAGCTTGCCTGTTAATTTCTGGCAATTCAATATAAGCAGAATCTTTTTCAATTTCATAATTTATGTTGACCGAACTGTTTTCAGAAGAGTTTTCAATTTTTAGATTAAGTTTCATATATCATTCCTTAAAGCTATTATCTAATATTATATACCTTTTAAAGTATATTACAATACAAAAACGTAAAGATTTATTTAACATTTTGACATGCTGAAAAAGTTATAGTTCAATAATAATGAGACTTGGTAGGAAATTTATAAATTTATGTACATAAAACAGCTCGAAATTGATAATTTCAAATCATTTGCCAATAAATCGGAAATACCTCTGTTAAAAGGCTTTACAACAATATCAGGGCCAAACGGCTCGGGAAAAAGCAATATAATTGACAGTGTACTTTTTGCATTGGGTTTGGCCAATGCAGGTGAACTTCGTGCTGAAAATTTGTCACACTTTATATCTACTTATACAAAACGCAATGATGCAATGGTAAAAGTTACTTTCGGAGATATGGAGGGTGGCAGAGATTTAAGTATTGCAAGAAGAATCCGTAAATCCACACAGGGCTATGCGAGCACTTACTACTTAAATGACAGTGTAACAACGCTTTCAAACATACATGCTGTTTTAGAAAAATATAATGTAACTCCGAACAGTTATAACGTCATGATGCAGGGTGATGTTATGGGGATTACAAATTGTTCGCCTAGACAAAGAAGAAAAATTATTGATGAAATAGCAGGAATAGCAGACTTTGACAGGCGAATAGAACAAGCTACAAATGAGTTAACAACTGTTGAACAGCGCGTTGAAAAATCATCAGTAATTTTAAATGAAGTTGATATAAGACTTGAACAACTTAAAGAAGAACGTGAAGTTGCTTTAAAATATCAAAAACTTCGCGAAGAAAAAGCTTCTTTAGAGGGACAGATTAATACCGTACGCTTTTTTGACATCAAACGAAACCTTGAAAAAGCACACGAAAATATTCTCGAATTCACTAAAAAGAAAAAAGAAGAAGAAGTTAAAAACAAAGATTTAGACGAACGTTTAACTTTAATAAAACAAAAATATCAAGAAGTTTCAGACCGTTTAAAAGAAGAGGGCGAAGCCCAGCAGATTAACCTGAAAAAGCAGGAAGAAGAACTCAAAGGTGAAATCGACAGAAAAAATAATGCTTCAATTTATGCGGACAAACAAATTCATGACGGTCTGCGCTCAATTGAAAATGCCAGAAACGGTATTGAAACCTTCAACAAAAAAATAGAAGATTATAAATTAAAAATTAATCTTAAAAATGACGAAATTAAAATTATAGAAAAAAATATTGCTGATAAAAATGAAGAATTAAAGAAAATTCTTGAAGATATGACCGGACTGAACGCAACAGCAGACCAGCATATTGAACGCAGAAACACTTTAAGAAAAGAGCTTGAAAATCTTCAGGACAGCGAAAACAGCTTAATCAAAGAACGTCTGCCTTTAGAAAACGAATTAAAAACACTTCAAAAAGAACTGGAAGAAGCAAAAGCAAAACTTGCCGAACTTGAAGACATGAAAAAGAATTTCGGTGAAAATCAAGCGTTGAAAAAGGCAATGGTTGAACAGCTTGAAAAAGAACTTCAGGACTTTAAAATAATTCAGCAAAATGCTTTGCACGATTTGGATACAACCAAAAATGAAATTAATGATTTAAATTACAATATCCAAATGGCATACAGAAAAATTTCATCAATGGAAGCTAAAAAGCAGGCATTTGAAGATGCAAACTTTGGCCGTGCAATTGATACAATTATGGGTGCAAAGCTCAAAGGAGTGCACGCTCCGCTTGTTAAGCTCGGGACTGTAGATAAAGAATATTCTACTGCTTTAGAAGTTGCTTTTGGCGGAAGAATGGCACATGTTGTTGTTGACGATGAACATGTTGCATCTGTTGCCATTGAACTGCTAAAATCCTCCGGTGCCGGCAGGGCTACATTTATACCGTTAAATAAGGTTCAAAAAGCTCCAACGAGACTGCAATTACCAAAAGACAAAGGCGTTGTTGATTTTGCAATAAATCTTGTTGATTTTGATGAAAAATATATAAATGCCTTTTTCTATGCTGTAGGCGACACCCTCGTTGTTGAAGATATGGAATGTGCTAAAAAACTTATCGGCAAATACCGTATGGTTACGCTTCAAGGAGAATTATTTGAAAAATCAGGTTCAATAACCGGCGGCGCAGTAAGACGTTCAGGTTTAAGTTTCAGCCAAAATGATGATGCTGAACTTGAAACTTATCGCATCCGTTTAAAAGATATGGAAGATAAGCTTGCGGCCTTGGAAAATAAAAAACAGGAACTGGAACGTAAGCTTGAAACAGTCCGCACAAACTATTCAGATTCAATGAGTGAGTTCAGCAAGTCCAAGATTGAGTTGGACAGCATGAATAAAAACTACGATGCAAGTGAAAATATTTTACGGGAAAAAAGTGAATTTATTAAGATTACTGCCCCCAGAATAGAAGAATTGAACAGAAAACTCGATAAAATTGAAGAAAAACACGTTGGTATTCTTGAAAAAATTTCATCAACACAGACACAAATTGAAGAAGTTGAAAAACTTATCAACGACAAAGACTTAAAAGATTTAAAAGAAAAAACTGAGGGTGTTGAATTTGAAATCAAGCGTCTTCAAACCAACCTTATGAACGCTAACAATGACGTTAATGAATTAAACCGTCAAATAAGTTTCCACGTTAACCTGATTGAAACAAAAAATGAAGAAATAACTTCTATCGAGAGAAATAACGTTAAACTTGAAGAAGACAAGAAACGTTATAAGGAAGAAATTGAAGTTTTAAATAAAAAAATTGAAGCGTTAAAAGAAGAAATAGCTGCAATCGAAGAAAAGCTCGGCAAACTTCTTAAAGAACGCGACGAAATTAATGCTGATTTAATTGAACTTGAAAAGCAAAAACATATTAAAACATCTGATATAGAACGTATTGCGGAACAGATTGAATCATTTAAGGCTCGCCGCAGAGAACTTGAACCGCAAATGGATGCGGCACGTGAAGAACTTGAAAAATCTGGTGTTGAAATTAATAAACTTGAGCCGGTCAATATTTCAATAGATGAAATAACTTCTAAAATTCAAAGATTAGAACGAAGAATGGAAGAACTCGGCGACGTAAACATGAGGGCACTAGCTGCTTATGAAGAAGTGCTGGCGCGTCAGGAAGAATTAAAGCTTCAAATTGAAACTCTTTCAAAAGAAAGAAAAGAAATTTTAGATAGAATGCAAGGCTATGAACAGCTTAAAAAAGAAACATTTATGAAAACATACAATAACATAAATGAAAACTTTAAAGATGTTTTCCACCAGCTTTCCGAGGGTGAAGGCGAATTAAAGCTTGAAAATCCTGACGATCCTTTATCGGGCGGCTTAACAATTGAAGCACAGCCGCGGGATAAAAAACTTCAGCGTCTAGAAAGTATGTCAGGCGGAGAAAAATCTTTAACTGCACTTGCATTTGTTTTTGCAATTCAAAGATATATGCCGGCACCTTTCTATGCATTTGATGAAGTTGATGCCAGCCTTGACACAATGAACGTTGAACGTATCGCCCATATGGTGCAGAGTCAGGCAAAAGATACGCAATTTATAGTAGTTAGCCACAGAAAACCTATGATAGAATCAGCTAATAGAACAATCGGTGTTACTCAAAAAGAAAAAGGCATCACACGTGTTACAGGGATTAAATTAAGAGACGAAGAATAATGACAGAACAAGCAGCTATAAATTATGATATAAATAGTGCAAATTTACCTGAATTAGTTCAATCTAACGAAGATGAGGGTATTGGTATCCTTGTTTCCATGGCAAAAGCCGGAAAAATTGACCCGTGGAATGTTGATATTATTGATGTAACTGACAAATACCTTGCGCATATCTGCGAAATGAAGTCTCAAAACTTGAGATTAACCGGCAGAACATTTTTGTTTGCTGCTGTGCTTTTAAAACTAAAATCCAATGTACTCGAGGGCAATGACATCCTGCAAATCGGCGAACCCGATTACACCGAGGGGCTTGAATACGATGATGACGGATTTATCGTAGAATATCCCGAAGAAGATGAGTTTATGCCGACAAGCAACGTTGTTTCAATTGATGATGTATTACAAAGAAGAACCAGCGTAAGGCTTAATAGAAACCGCGTTGTTACTCTGCGTGATTTGATAAGACAATTGCAATTCTATGAAAAATTAGAGAAAAAACAATCTTTGCAACAGGCACATGAGCGTGCAAAACGAAGGGTTCAGTCTTATTCAAGGTTTACGCCTGATGATATTATAAATCTTGCCCATGAAGAATATATTGAAGATTGTGTTTTAAAATTAAAAGAGAATTTAACACAAATTTTTACACATGAAGAAAAAATTGAACTTAATGAGCTTACACTGCTCGGCATGGATAAAATAAGCGCATACATTGCACTTTTATTTTTAACTGCTGAAACAGATTATGATTTAAAACAAGACGAATTTTATTCCGACTTGTACGTAGTCAGAGGTGAACATGGAACAGTTGAAGTCTAGGATAGAAGCTGTTTTATTCACAACAGCTAAAGCATTGACCGCAAAAGAAATAGGCGAAATTCTCGAAACTGATGCCGATACGGTTGAAGAAGCTTTATTAGATTTAATCATGGATTATTCTTCCCGCGACGGTGCTTTGGAAATTGACGACGAAAACGGCTACATTTTACAGGTTAAAGAAGAACACATGGATATTGTTGAAAAGCTTTGTCCTGTTGAATTAAAACCGGCAGTATTAAGAACACTGTCAGTAATTGCATTAAAAGAGCCGATAAGACAGATAGCGCTGAAAGATATGCGGGGTTCAACCGCTTATGAACATGTCCAGGAGCTGCTTGACAAAGGATTAATCTCAAAAACTAAGGATAAAAACGGCAGGAGCTTTAACCTAAAGACTACACCGAAGTTTGCTGAATATTTTAAATTAAAAGGCGACACTAAAACTCTTGCCAAAATGCTGGATTTAGAAAAAAGGATAACTGATGAACCTGAAGAATAAAGGGTTTATTATACCAATTATAATTGCATTCGCAGTTTATATACTCTTAGTCATAATAATCCCCGGGCTTTTTTTTGCGAAGGGAAAATCTTTCTATGACAAAAAAGAGTATAAAGCAGCTGCTTCATACTTAAAAAAAGCATTGATTTTCAAGCCGGGTAATCTTGATTTCAGATATTATTATGTTAGTTCGCTTTCTAACCTAAAGCCTTTATACAGTATTCAAAAAGAAATGTATGCTTTTGCAGAGGAAGATAAAGATGATGGAGCTTCCATACTTGCAAAACAGAAAATAAATGAGTGGAAAATAAATATAAATCAAAATATTGGGAGTAATTACATTGAACAAGCACCCTCTGATTCTAAAATAATTCGCTGGAGCAAAAATTCGTTTCCTTTAAAGGTATATATTGACGACAGCAATCAAAACAATCTGCCTGATTACTACAAATCTTCGGTATTACGGGCACTTAATCAATGGGAAAAGTCTGTGGATTTTATTAGTTTTATAAATGCTGATAAAAAATCTGATGCTCAAATAATAATTTCTTTTGAAAAAATGCCTGACAATATATGCAGCGGCAGCGTTTGCAAGTATGTTGTCGGCTATACAAATCCTAAAATTTCAGGCAGCCGTTTAAAAAATATGAATATAATACTTTACGACAAAAATCCTAAAGATGAATATTTTTCAGACAAAGAGATTTATAACACTGTTTTGCACGAATTAGGCCATGCTCTGGGAATTATGGGACACAGTTATAGCACCGATGATTTGATGTATCAGCAGGCGCAGGAGTACAGTAAAGTTTTTTCAAAATACAGAAGTGATTTTCACTATCTTTCAGGTAATGATGTAAACACAATGCAGCTGTTATACATGCTTGAACCGGCTATAACAGATAAACATCTAACTTCCAAAGAAAAATTAATATACACACCTATAATCTTGGGCAGTACCGAAGAAATCGCAAGAAAAAAAGTTAAAGAAGCATTAAACTATATAAAATCATCGCCGGAGCTTTCTGTGGGTTATATTAACCTTGCAGGTGCTTATGCAGATTTAAAAGAATATCAAAAAGCAATAGACGCTTTACAAAATGCGTTGGATCTTGCAAATACTGATAATGAAAAGTTTGTGATTTATTTCAATTTTGCATATATCTATATGAATATGGAAAAATATGAAACGGCACTTCAATATGCCTTATTTGCAGAAAAAATTCAATCCTCACAGGACATCTTAGAGCTTATAAGTATAATTGAGCACAATAAAAATATCCGATAAAATTTTTACTTGACAAAAACTGAAAAATAATTTTTAATAAAGAAAAAAGGAGGATATTTTTATGAAAATGATTACTGCAAAAGCGGTTCAGGCAGTCACCCCCCCCCCGAGTTCTACGTCTGGTCTAAGTTTTAAGGGTTTTACATTAGCTGAAGTACTTATTACATTAGCAATAATCGGTGTAGTAGCAGCAATGACAATACCAACTCTTGTTGCTAATTACCAGAACAAAAGCTGGAACACTGCGGCTACGGTATTTGAAAGAAAATTAGAAGAAGCTTTAAAAACTATGAATACTCAACAAACTCTTGCTGGATACAAAAACACTGAAGATTTTGTTA
>CANUDF010000065.1 GCA_947857085.1 Candidatus Gastranaerophilales bacterium
CGACAATGCGATCACTACGCAGGCTATGCCTGCTCGTGATGACAAAAAGATGTCATTGTGAGGAGCGAAAGCGACGTAACAATCGCAATACCGTGAAAATTCAACGACAATGCAATCACTACGTAAACTATGTTTGCTCGTGATGACAAAAATTTATGATATGGTATAACATAATGATGCAATATTATGTCTATATAATCACAAACCAATACAATACAGTGTTATACATAGGTGTGACTAACAATCTTGTAAAACGCATATATGAACATAAACAGAAACTTGTTGACGGTTTTTCAAAAAAATACAATTTAAATAAGTTGGTTTATTTTGAAATAACCGAAGATGTGAACTCTGCAATATCCCGAGAAAAACAGTTAAAAAACTATTCCAGGGATAAGAAAGATGGCTTAATATCAACAAATAATCCCGATTGGAAAGATTTATATAATGACATAATATGATAACATGTCATTGTGAGGAGCGAAAGCGACGTAACAATCGCAGCACCGTGAAAATTCAACGACAATGCGATCACTACGCAGGCTATGCCTGCTCGTAATGACATGTGATATGATATTAAGGTAACTATGGTTAGAGAAGAAGAACTTGTAAAAGATTTTGATTTGGGAGATTTATTCAAAGCTTATTTTGATTGCAGGCGGCATAAACGCAACACTCATGCTGCGCTTGAATTTGAACTGGATCTTGAGCAGAATCTTTTACAGCTTTACAGAGAGCTGAAAAACGGCACTTATGAAATAGGCAAGTGTATTTGTTTTGTCGTTACAAAACCAAAACCCAGAGAAGTCTGGGCGGCAAATTTCAGAGACAGAATTGTACACCACCTTGTTTATAACGCGATAAAAGATAGATTCTACAAAAGGTTTATCAGAGATACTTACAGCTGTATTCCTGAAAGAGGTACTCTTTCTGCTGCAAAAAGACTTCTGCATTTTACGCGTTCCGCCACAAATAATTACACAAGAAAAATGTACTATCTCAAAGCCGATTTGTCTAATTTCTTTGTTTCTATCAATAAAGATATATTGTTCAAACTTTTAAAACAGCACGTTACTGAAGATTGGATATTGAAACTTCTTGAACAGATTATTTATCACGACCCGAGAACAAATGTTTATATAAAAACTCCGCACTTATTCAAACATATTCCTCCTAAAAAGAGCCTGTGGAATTCCGACAGCACACACGGACTTCCGATTGGTAATCTGACAAGCCAGTTTTTCAGCAATGTTTATCTTAATGTGCTTGACCAGTTTGTTAAGCAGAAGCTTAAGTGCAGATATTATGTCCGTTATGTTGATGATTTTATTATCCTGTTTGATAACCCGCATGATTTGAATATTTTCTTTGAAAAAATAGACACTCATATTGACCAAAATCTCGGATTAAGACTGCACCCGTGTAAAAAACTTATCAATACTGTTACGCAGGGTATGAACTTTGTGGGATTTTTTGTTCTGCCCGACAGAATACTTTTGAGAAAAAGAACTCTGAATAAAATCAGACATTGTATTAATAACTGGAAACGCTTGTTTAACCCTTTTGACGAGGAGCATCTTCAGGCATTTTTTCGCTCAATGAACAGTTATTTCGGAATGATGGTGAACCTTAAATCTTACAATTTAAGGTTTTCTTTTGCTTTGCAGATTAATTCCCTTTTTATTACCTGTGATTATTCAGTATCCAAATGCTGTTTGTGCAGGTAATCGTCAAAAGTTTTTATATTAACCTTATAGCCGCACCCTTCGTGAAGTTTTCCGGGGTAGAAAATCCGTTTTGCAGGGTATTTCCGGCACATGCGCGGACGGTGTTTGTAGTCTGAGCACAAGCCTTCAGGGGTTACGAGTCGGCATGCAAAGATAAAATTCCCGTCTTCATCTTTCCCTTTTATGTAAAATCTTCTGTACGCCGGAAACAAAAACTGCATTATCTTAAATTCTTTTTCCGTATATGTATCAACGCTGTACATATGGTTACAGCATTTTCCGCACTTTTTGCATCCGCCTGTTATCTCATAGCTTACACGTTCCGGCACAAAGTTTGATAAAAACTCGTTTATTATTACCTGTATAAAATCTGTTATTTTCTTCATATATTGTCTATACATATTAACATGTTATAATAAAATAGCAAACGAAGGGAATATTTTTTATGGCTAGAAAACGTAAAAAACGTGTATCGGATAAAGAAATTGCAAGACGCAATATTAAAAAGAAAAAAATAGACAGTGACTTTGTCTCAAACCTTAAATTTATGTGCATAGTCGGGGCTGCTTTTGTGCTGGCGGGCTTTGCATCTTTGCAGATGTATTTGTCGTCGCAGCCGCCTATCAAAAATCTTGAGCAGTTCAAACCTAATATTGTGACCAAATTTTATTCTGCTGACGGTGAGGTTATAAAAACATTTACTGCATATACATTTTCAAAAGTTGAATTGAAAGATGTGCCGGAAGAGTTAAAAGAAGCTATTATAGCAACCGAGGATAAGAATTTTTACAAACACAGCGGTTATGATGTGTTCGGGCTTGTAAGGTCTTCTGTTCAGAATGTTCTTGCCGGACGTGTTGTTCAGGGGGCAAGTACTATTACTCAGCAGTTAGCCAGAATTTTGTTCCTTTCCAATGAAAAAACATTTACAAGAAAAATTAAAGAACTTGTAATTGCAGCGCGTATTGAAAAAACAATTTCCAAAGACCAGATTTTGGAAATGTATTTGAATAATGTATACCTCGGCTCAGGTGCTTACGGGGTTGAGGGTGCCGCAAGAATTTACTTTAACAAACACATAAAAGATTGTACGCTTCCGGAATTAGCTTTGATTGCAGGATTACCTCAGGCTCCGTCTGTTTATTCACCTTATAACAATCTGGATTTAGCAGTCAAAAGACGTAATCAGGTCTTAACGCGTATGTACAAAATGCGCTACATTACAAAAGACGAATATCAAAAGGCAAAAGAGGCAAAAGTTGTCTTAAACGATATGCCTCAATTCTATACAACTAATAAAGCACCGTATTTTTGTGATTATGTAATGAACGAGCTTCAAAAATTAGGCTTTGACGAAACAGAAATTATTCACGGCGGTTACAAAATCATAACAACGCTTGATTCAAAGGCGCAGATTGCCGCAAACGAAGCTGTTGTTCGTGATTTAAAAAACTGGGGGCTGTCAGGCGACGCAAAACAGGCAGCAGTATTCTCATTTGACCCTACAAACGGAAAAATTCTTGCCTATGTCGGCGGAAAAGATTACACAAAGAGCCAGTATGACAGGGTTACGCAGGCTGTAAGACCTCCGGGTTCCGCGTTTAAGCCGTTCGTATATGCTGCTGCCCTTGAAAAAGGTATAAGCCCGAATGATTTTGTTGAAGATATGCCGATTACAATAGGCGGCTGGTCTCCGCACAATTACGGAAACAAATACAGAGGAAAAATCCCTGTCTACAGCGCTTTGATGGTTTCATCAAACGTTGCTGCGGCGAGAGTTATTCAGGAAGTCGGAGTGCGTTCTGTTATTCAGATTGCAAGAGTTCTTGGTATTGAAACCCCGCTGGAATACGATTACACAATTGCATTAGGGTCTAACGGAGTTAAGCTGTTTGAATTTACCAGAGCTTACGGTGCGTTTGCAAACGGCGGGTATGTTGTTCAGCCTTATGGTATCGAAAGGGTTGAAACTTCACGAGGGAAAGTGGTTTATAAGGCTTCCAAAACAAAAATTACCCATCAGCTCAGTATGAGGACGGCGGCTGAAATGACTGCAATGCTCAGAACTGTTATCACAAACGGTACAGGCGCCGCCGCTAATATAGGCAAGCCTGCCGCCGGAAAAACTGGTACTACAGATGATAACAAAGACGCATATTTTGTCGGCTATACACCAAATATTGTTACCGGTGTCTGGGTCGGAAGCGACGATAATACTGTTATGAGCCGTGCTATTCAGGGCGGTACTGTGCCTGCTATTATCTGGAAGGATGTTATGAAAGTTGCGACGGAACCTTACGGAAAGCTTGAGTTTAATTATCCTGAAGTTGTTCTTGAACCGTTTAAGCTTAATACAGCTAATATCAAAATTATTAAAGACGGTGAAGAAGACGAAAAAACAGAAGAAAATTCCGATGATAACGGCGAAAAGAAAGAATTAAACCCGCAGGATGTATTGAACAGCGTAAAATCTACTATAAACCAGACTGTATCCCAGCCTGTTCAAAATACTCCTGACAGGATTACGCCGGTTCCTGCACAGAAAACTATACCGGTTCAGCAGCGTCCGGCACCTTCGCCTATACCTATGGCAGTTCCGGAGAGTTTGCACTAATGATTAAACATATAGGTGTTGATGAATCAGGTAAAGGTGATTTTTTTGGACCGCTTTGTATTGCCGGAGTT
This sequence comes from Candidatus Gastranaerophilales bacterium, assembly GCA_947857085.1. GTDB lineage: Bacteria > Cyanobacteriota > Vampirovibrionia > Gastranaerophilales > Gastranaerophilaceae > SIG32. Next base: position 4,413 of record CANUDF010000065.1, read on the forward strand.
CTTGTTGATGAAAAAATTGAAAAACTCTTTGCTGATGCGGGGATTAAAGACAGCAAAAAAATTTCTGATAAAAAGATTTTAGAACTGGAAAAAATTATTAAGGCAAATGCTGTTAATTCTGTTGTTGCTGTTTCAAACTGGAAGTACAATGAGCTTTATGCAAAAATCGGCAACCTTAACAGGCTTCTGGCATGGGGGCATGCAAGGGCTATTGAAAATATCTGCGAGAAAAATCAATGTGATTATGCTTTGTCCGACAAGTTCGGGGATGAAAGGCTCATACAGCATGCACTTATGAAAAACGGCAGAAATATTGAGCTCAGACAAATGGTCAGGGCAGAAAGCGATATTGCGGTCGCCGCCGCTTCAATCCTTGCCCGCGCCGCTTATGTCCGCAAAATGGCTGAGATGGAACAGGCTTACGGTGTGAAATTCCCGAAAGGCTGCTCGCAGCTGGTTAAAGATGCCGCTAAAGAATTTATAGCTAAATACGGAAAAGAAAAGCTTAAAGAAGTCTGCAAAACTCATTTTAAAACGTATAATGAAGTGTAATAACCAAATAATATAAATTTTTTCAACGACGCTCCCGCCTCCGGCTCCGCTATTGTTTCAAAAATGTATATTATTACGGTTATTATTTTATGCTATAATACATGTATGTTCACGGGTATTGTAGAAGAAACAGGTATATTCAAAGGTTTTGACGGTTCTGTAATTACCGTTCAGTGCAAAAAAGTGCTTGAAAATACCAAACTCGGCGACAGTATTGCAATTAACGGATGCTGTCAGACAGTTACGGCAATGACGCCGGAGAGTTTTTCCGCTAATGTGAGCGATGAAACTTTTAAAATTACTAATTTTAAATCAATGAAGCCGGGTGACATTGTTAATCTTGAACGTGCCTTGACTCCCTCAACCCGCATGGGCGGCCATATTGTTCAGGGGCATGTTGATATGGTCGGCAAATACCTTGGCGATATGTCGTTTGAGGTTCCCGACAGCAAATATATCGTCTATAAAGGTTCAATTACCTTGAACGGTGTAAGTCTTACGGTTGCAAAACTTGACGGAAATGTCTTTTCCGTCGCAATTATTCCGCATACGCTTGAAAATACTAACCTGAAAAATTTGGGTGCAGGCGATCTGGTTAATATTGAAACCGATATTTTAGGGCGGTATGTTGAAAAATTTTTATTAACGGAACATAATAATAGCAAAATTGATGAAAACTTTTTGTTAGAGAACGGGTTTATGTAATATGGATAATTTTAAATTTGACAGCATTGAAGAAGCTATAAAGGATTTTAAAGCAGGTAAAATGATAATCGTTGCGGACGATGAAGACCGTGAAAACGAGGGCGATTTGATTTGTTCCGGACAAATGGTTACGCCTGAGATTATAAATTTTATGGCTAATGAAGCAAAAGGACTTGTATGCCTTGCAATATCACATGAAATTGCCGAAAAACTGGATTTGCCGCAAATGGTTGAACAAAACAGCGAGGGCATGAAAACAGCTTTCACAATAAGTATTGACGCGGCTGAAAAATACGGTGTAACAACAGGGATTTCAGCTTATGACAGGGCAAAAACAATAGAAGTTGCGCTTGCGCCGGACGCGGTTCCGTCTGATTTAAGAAGACCAGGGCATTTGTTCCCCTGTGTTGCAAGACGCGGAGGAGTTCTGGAAAGAACAGGACACACTGAAGCTGTTGTTGATCTGGCAAGATTATGCGGGCATACTCTTGCAGGCCCTATGTGTGAAATTATGAATGATGACGGGCATATGATGCGCCGTGATGATTTAAGAAAATTTGCAGACAAGCACGGAATTAAGTTTATTTCGGTCGCTGAACTTATTGCTTACAGATTGAAGACGGAAAGAATTGTAACCCGTGAAGCAGAAGCATTTTTGCCGACGCAATTCGGTGAATTTATGATTTACGGTTACCGAAATAACCTTACAGGCATGGAATATGCAGCACTTGTTAAAGACGACGGCAGCGATAAAATTCCTGCAATAAGGGTTCATAGCGAGTGCTTAACAGGTGATATTTTTCATAGCCTTAAATGTGACTGTAACTCCCAGCTTCATGGAGCAATGAGCTATATCAACGAATATGGTAAAGGTGCCGTAATTTATATGCGAGGCCATGAGGGCAGAGGTATAGGGCTTGTTAATAAAATTAAAGCCTATAAACTTCAGGAGTGCGGGCAGGATACTGTTGAAGCAAATCATTCACTCGGGTTTAAATCTGATTTGCGCAATTACGGCGACGGGGCGCAGATTATACTTGATTTAGGGTTTAATACTTTCAATCTAATTACCAACAACCCGAAAAAAATAATAGCTCTTAAGGGCTATGGACTTAATGTTAACGAAATAGTAAAATTGACACCTGAAATTAATAAGTATAATAAAAGATATATGGATACCAAAAAAGATAAAATGCATCATATGCTGTAAGGAAAGATTATGACGGAGTTTCAGGCAAAATTACTATCAGAAGAAAATTATAAAGGGTTTGAAACGGTTTATAATGACTTTAGAACCCGTGCAATTACTGATTACAATTTTGAATTGGAACCGCTAACGTTTGAAGACTTTATTGATTCAATCCAAAAGGGTTTGATAAAAAGCATTGTACTATTAGAAGATAGTATTCCTGTTGCATTTCTGGTCTACACAACCATGATATCAGAGGCGGTAGAACTCAATATAATTCACGCTCTCAATATGGAAAACTTTCTAGTCCGCAGCAAATATTTAATCGAAGAATTTTTGAATGAAACACAAAAAGAACGTAAAGATAAAATAGTTTGCTACCCTATGTTAGGAGCTCAAAAAACTTTAATAGGGGAGATTGCGCGTTTCGGGTTTAAGTTTGTCGGTATAGCTGTAATGCGCTTTTTGATGAGCGGAACAAATTCCAGAGAAATATTAAAGATGACCCAGTTAAGAAACCTGCCGTCATGTTATAGTGTAATTCCATGGGATGAAAAGTATTTTGATGAGGCTGTACATATTGTTCAGGAAGCTTTTGAGACAAGCGCGGATGCATTGTTTGATCCGAGATTTCAGACGCTTGAAGGAACTTATGACATTTTGACAAAAATAATAAAAGATGTTTACGCGGAATTTCTGCCGGAGGCAACAAGTATTTTGATGTGTGATAACAACCCTGTAGGTTTTTGTTTTATGAACCTTACTGGCGGACAGATTGTTAATATTCCGATTGTAGCGATTAAAAAAGAACATCAGGGCAGGGGGTTGTCTAAAATGATGTTAAAATACTCAATGGATAGAATAATAAGCTGGGTGGAAAATGCAGAACGTCCGATTACGGAAATTAATACGTGTACTGAAACAAATAATTTTCAAGCTTTAAAAATGTACAGGCATTTAGGATTTAAAGAGGATTACAGTTATCCTCAGTCATATTTACCGATTAAAAAATAGAAGGAGAAAAAGATGAAAAAAGAGATTACAAAACTCGGGGGGGGGCGTCTCCTCTAAGTAGTGATAGCAAGTGTTATGGGGTAGTGTCTGACGGAAATTATTTCCTCGACGACGCTCTCACCTCCGGCTCCGCTATGGTCCCGGAAACAACATCCGTGAGACCATTATGTCATTGCGAGCGACCAACGGGAGCGTCGCAATCGCATCCCTGTCACGGTAGAAAAGCCGCATTTACGTTAGCAGAGGTACTTATCACTTTAGCAATAATCGGTGTAGTAGCAGCAATGACAATACCGACATTGGTAGCAAATTACCAGAACAAAAGCTGGAATACTGCGGCTACTGTATTTGAAAGAAAACTTGAAGAAGCTCTAAAAACTATGAACACCCAGCAAACTTTAGCAGGGTATAAAAACACTGAAGATTTTGTTAATGAGTTAAGCAAACATTTTAAAATAACAAAGATATGTAAAAATGATG
>CANUDF010000066.1 GCA_947857085.1 Candidatus Gastranaerophilales bacterium
CAGGATTGTATGCAATTATACCAGCTGTGCCGTTCGCAAATTGTACGCCTACTGTTTCTGTATTCCAATTTTTTTGACCAAACTTACTCGCTGTTTTTAAGTCCGATACCTCTATTTCTTCGTTTTCATCACCCCAATATACTTTGTCTTCAAAGCAAGATGTTAAGTCATCATTTTTACATATCTTTGTTATTTTTATGTGTTTACTTAGTTCGGTTACAAAGTCTTCGGTATTTTTATAACCAGCTAAGGTCTGCTGGGTGTTCATCACCTTTAACGCTTCTTCCAACTTCCTTGTAAACACTGTCGATGCTGTGTCCCACCCTCTTGTTTGATAATTCTGTATCAGTGTCGGGATTGTTAACGCCGCCACTATACCTATGATTGCTAAAGTAATTAGTACCTCCGCTAATGTAAATGCTACTTTTCTAACGCGTCGGTGATGCGATTGCGACAGTCGCTCCGCTCTTTCGCAATGACAATTAGGTCTGACGGTTATTGTTTCCGAGACCATAGCGGTGGCAAAGCCACGACAAAAATTTTTACAACATTGTTTAAGTTCAAAATATCTGTTTAAGGTATTGGAGGTGAGAGCGTCGTCGAGAAAATTATTTCCGTCAGACAATACCCCATAACCCTTGCTATCACTACCTAGAGGAGACGCCCCCCCCCGAAGTTCATAATTCCTTTTTCCATGCTTCCTCCTTACTTAAAATACAAAATCTCTTAACCCGTCTTCAATTTTACCTAAATTATCTTTTACTGTCAATTTTATATTATTATCATCAAGTTTCTCTACTTCTTTTTTAATAAGTTCAACCCCTATTTTTCGTGTTTCAGTAGAAGCATAATCTTCTAAATATTCTTTTAAAGTCATAATAGCATTGGGCTGACAAAAATTATGAATTTGCTGCTGCTTACAAATTTCCATAAACCTGTCGCCTGTTCTACCACTTCTGTAACAAGCAGTGCAGAAACTCGGCACATATCCCATTTCCATAAGCCATTTAATAACATCATCCAGAGGCCTTCTGTCTGAAACATCAAACTGTGCAGAATTTTCATCTTCCGGCATTGGATTAAAATACCCGCCTACACTTGTTTTAGACCCTCCTGATATTTGAGAAATTCCAAGTCTTAAAATTTGCTTTCTGCATTCTTCACTTTCTCTGGTTGAAATAATCATGCCTGTGTAAGGCACTGCAATTCTAATGCAGGCGACTATCTTAGCAAAGGTATCATCGTCAATACCATTATCAAACGCTTCAGGGTCAATATCATCAGCTTTTTTTATTCTCGGAACACTAATAGTATGAGGTCCTACACCATGAACCGCCTCGAGATGCTCAGCATGCATTAACAAACCTGCAAATTCATAGCGGTATGATTCAAGCCCGTATAAAACTCCAAGCCCCACATCGTCAATACCGCCTTGCATAGCTCTGTCCATAGCTTCAGTATGCCATTTGTAATTATGTTTAGGCCCTGTCGGATGAAGTTTTTCATAACTTTCTTTATGATAGGTTTCTTGAAATAAAATATAAGTTCCTATGCCGGCATCATGAAGTTTTTTATAATTCTCAACGGTAGTTGCAGCAATATTCACATTAACTCTGCGGATTGCTCCGTTTTTGTGTTTGACACCATATATAGTTTTAATAGATTCAAGAACATATTCAATCGGATTATTAACAGGGTCTTCGCCTGTTTCGATTGCAAGTCTTTTGTGCCCCATATCCTGAAGTGCAATAACTTCATTTCTAATCTCTTCCTGAGAAAGTTTTCTGCGCGGAATATGCTTATTTTTAAAGTGATAAGGGCAATAAACACATCCATTGACACAATAATTTGAAAGATAAAGAGGGGCAAAAAGCACAATTCTATTGCCGTAAAAATCTTTTTTAATCTGCTCAGCAAGTGCAAAAATTTCATTGTTTTTTTCCGGAATTTCACAGGCAAGAAGTACTGAAGCTTCACGATGAGACAACCCTTTTTTAAGTTTTGCCTTTGCTAAAATTTCATCTATTACATAAGCATTATTTTTATTTTTCTCTGCATACTCCAAGGTCTCGAGAATTTCTTCATGCGAGATGAACTCTTCAGCTTCCATTGACTTCGGGTTATACATTTTTTTCTCCTCTTAAACAATAATACACTCTTGAAAAATATTTTACAAGCTATATAACTGTACCGCCGCCAATTAAGTGTCCGTCAGTTATATCATAAATTACACCTGCCTGGCCGGATGTAACTGAATTAACAGGCTCATAAAATTCAACTTCTACCAAGTCATGAACTATGCGGCATTTTGCTTTTTTTGCCTGCATATTATATCTTATCTTAACCATTGCATCAAATTCTGCTTTAGCAAACGGATAGGTAAAATTTATACTTTTGAGCGCAAGGCGGCTTTTAAATGTATCTTCTTCTTTTCCCAGATAAACAATATTTTTATCGGCATCAATATCTATAACATACAAAGGATACGGCGCAGAAATACCAATACCTTTACGCTGGCCGATAGTATACTGATAACTTCCATTGTGAACCCCGAGTTTTTTTCCTGTTCCTATTTCTATAAAGTCACCGCGTTTTTCTCCCAGCTTGCCAATTAAATATTTTTTTGCAGTATTCGGTTTAACAATAAAACAAATGTCCTGGCTTTCCTTAGAATCTTTAGGCGGCAAATCAAAATCAAGAGCTATCTGTTTTACCTGAGGTTTTTCAAATTCATATAAAGGAAAAATCGTCTTTGAAAGCTGCTTTTGTCCTAATTTGTATAGAAAATAAAGCTGATCCTTGTGTTCATCTTTTGCCGGATAAAGTTTATAAATTCCATTTTCAAATCTTATATCAGCATAATGTCCGGTCGCAAAAACATCAGCCTTAAGTTTTTCAACCGCATAATCAAACAATTCACCCCATTTTATAAATTGATTACACATTATGCAGGGATTAGGCGTTTCGCCTTTTGCATAAGAGTTTTCAAAATAATCAATTATTTCTTGTTGAAATTTTTTTGTAACATCTACAACATGTAAGTCGATTCCTAATTGTTCAGCAACACGATGTGCATTTCTGCAAACAAGTTCGGCAGCGTCTGTATTAACCATTTTTCCTGTAAGACCTATAACCTTATAACCTTTTTGCTGAAGAATAAGTGCGGCGACAGAGCTGTCTACTCCACCGCTCATCGCAACTACCGCTGTTTTATTTTCTGTTCCCATATGTTTAAAATAGCACAAAAATAATATTCTTGTGCTAATATTAAATATATTAAAGGAGTAAAGTATGGAAATAAAAGCAATAATTTTAGCTGCTGGAAAAGGCACAAGAATGCAGTCTGAAACACCAAAAGTTTTGCATAAAATAATGGACAAAACGTTACTTGGGTATGTTTTAGATAATGTTAAAAATTGGGTTACAGAATCTTTTGTAATCGTAGGCCACCACGCAGAAGAAGTTGAAAAATTTGTAAAAGATAATTATAGAACAGCAAAAACAGTTTTGCAAAGCCCGCAATTGGGTACAGGACATGCGGTATCAATGGTTTGCCCGTTTCTTGAAAATTACAGGGGGCAGGTAATAATCCTATGCGGAGACACACCTTTAATTACCGAAAAAACTTTGAAAAATTTTGTTGAATATCATAACAGCAACAAATCAGACTTAACTGTTATGAGTACAATTTTTGAAAACCCGACAAATTATGGTCGTATAATCAGAGATACTGACAACAGCTTGAAATGTATTGTTGAGGAAAAAGATGCAGCACCTGAACAAAGAGCTGTAAAAGAAGTAAATGCAGGGATTTATTGTTTAAACTGGGGCAAAATCAAAGACGCATTCTCTCAACTATCAAGTAATAATGCACAGAATGAATATTATTTGACAGATATTATTGAGTGGGGAAAAGCCCAAAAACTCAATGTAAACGCATACATTTTGAAAAACAATGAAGAGATTTATGGAATAAATTCCCGCATAAACCTTGCAGAAGCTGCCAAAATGATGAATAACCGGAAATTAAATGAACTAATGACAAACGGGGTTACTATTGTAGATCCGGAATGCACATGGATTTCCGAAGATACCGAAATCGGACAAGATACAATAATTTACCCGTCAACTTATATCGAAGGCAAAAATACAATTGGCAGAAATTGTAAAATTGGCCCTTTTGCACACCTGAGAGGCGGCGTTGAACTTGCTGATAATGTTAAAATCGGCAACTTTGTTGAAGTTAAAAAATCCAAAATTTCATCAAACACAAATGCAGGGCACCTCTCATACATAGGAGATAGTGAAGTAGGGGCCCACGTAAATATAGGCGCCGGCACTATAACCGCTAATTATAACCCGATAACAAAAGTTAAGAGCAAAACAGTTTTGAAAGACAATGTAAAAATAGGCTCAAATGCAGTTTTAGTTGCACCTGTAACAGTGGAAGAAGGAGCAAATGTCGGAGCAGGCGGAGTAATTACAAAGGATATTAAAGCCAGAGCACTTGCAATAACAAGAGCCCCTTTAAAAATAGTAGAAAACTGGATTAAACAATAATGAAAAAGCTCCTTTTATGAGGAGCTTTTTTCAATCTTTTCAAGACGTTCATACATTTCTTGAATTTGTTCTTTCAGCTGCTTATTTTCCTGTTCAAGTACTTTTACTCTATTATCAACCCCTGTTATCTTTTCAAGAATAACTTTGATTTCATTAAGTATGCCTTGAACAAATGTATCGAGCTGTTTTATGGAGTTTATCATTGCATAAAACATATCATCCTGTCTTATCATAAGATAACCGCCCGGACCTTCATGAACGGCATCTGGAAATACCTTCTGCAAATCCTGTGCCATTATCCCTACTTGCGGCCTCTTTTCTTTATCTTTTTTAAATGTGTAATCATATACTTTTAATTCTTTTATTTTTTCTAAACCTGCTTTATTCTCGCCTTGAATATTTTTGAGGCGCTTGTCTGAAGACACAAACCAACTGTCATTGTTTCCCCAGTTACTCCAAAGTTTGGCATCAGCATGGTTATTACCCGAACCGCCCCAACCGGAACGCTCCAATAGCATTGGTCCATAATACGAATTGCCTTCACTCGGAATTGTTGCCAGAAAACTATACCCTCGTACTACCAAGTTTCCGTTAATTACTACATAAGGTTTACTGGTATTATGAACTTCTAAAACAGCATCACCGTCAGTTAGAGATGGTAACTCCCATTTGCCTGCATCGAACGAACTGCGCCCGCCAATATAAATTCTTTCTACATCATCGGAACCAAATTTAGAATCAACAGATGAAGGTCCAGAATCATAACCTATACATGTTTTATTTGAACCTTTTACTCTGGAACATGCCTTAGCTCCAATAGCTGTATTGTTGCTTCCGTTCTCATTAAATGTTAAATTCCAGTATCCCACTGCAACATTTGCATCTCCAGATGTATTGGCAGAAAAAGCACTTGTTCCGACAATCGTATTATATGAACCGCCTGTATTAACTGCCATTGCTCTGTTGCCAATGGCAACATTGTCCGAGCCGCTAATAGAAGGAGCGGCATTTCTGCCCACAGCTGTATTAGAACTTGAATTAGAGTTCATTAAAGCACCTGCACCGACAGCAGTATTGCCCGTGCCTGAAGTATTATTCATCAATGCTTCATTGCCTATAGCGGTATTGCCAGCGCTTGAATTTTTATGCATTGCATTAATCCCTACCGAGGTGTTACCCGAACCGGATTGATTATGTGTCGCAAAAGACGGCATTGAAATACCGCTTCCCCCCAATAAAAGATTATCCTGATAGGCATATAACATTCCGTACGGGGTGCCTTGAGAAGATTTTAGCAATATATGCGTCTGATTGCTACCGCTTGTTGATAATATCAGGCGGGAAGCTAAATCATTACTTTTCTTTTCACTTTGACCTATCATTGCACTTTGATTTGAAGCCAGTCCATAATAAATATCAGAATTATTGGCTGTATAACGCCAAGGACTGCTTAAATCAACAGTTTTTCGTTTTGTCATCATTGGTGCAAATGCTGCTAATATTATTGTCAATATCAGCATTACTACCAGCATTTCAGCCAACGTAAAGCCTATAAGGTTTCTAAATCTATTCATACTAACATCCCCCATTATTGTATTATTATACCCTGATACTAATATAAGTTCAACATTGTAAAGAAATTTACTTTACTAATTTTAACGCTCCAACTATAATTAATATTATGTCTACAACAAAAGAAATAAAATGGACAATGTTTATTGTAACAGCCATAGGCAACTTTATAGCCATGCTGGATTCTACAACAGTAAATCTAGCGCTGTATCCTATGTCGAGAGATTTGGGAGTAACACTTTCTCAAATCCAGTGGGTGATGGTAGGTTACATGCTGACATTAACCATTTTTCTTCCGTTTTTTGGGAAACTCGGCGATATATTTCCCAAAAACAAACTTTACTCTACAGGTTTTATAATATTTGCCCTAGGGGCTTTTTTTAGTTTTATATCACCAAACTACACTGCATTAATCTTTTCAAGATGCTTTGAAGCTCTCGGAGCATCAATAATGCTTTCAAACGCTCAGGCAATAATTGCTACCATATTTAAAAATGCCCGCAGAGGAAAGGCTCTTGGATTAAACGGTTGTCTTGTTGCAATCGGCGGCATGGCAGGTCCTGCTGTCGGCGGTATTTTAATAAATAACTTTGACTGGCATGCCGTATTTGTTCCGTGTATTCCGGTTGCACTTGCCGGAGCCTATTATGCATGGCGAATACTGCCGTCGCATGTTACAAAAGTTAAATGTTTTAAATTTGATTATAAAGGATTTATATATTTTACAGTAAGCCTGCTGGCGTTGCTTCTTGCAATCTCGCAGGGCTACCAGTGGGGCTGGACATCGTTTAAAATCACAGCACTTGGTGTCATAACTTTAATTTTTGGCAGTATGTTCTATATAAGAGACCACAGAATTAATTACCCGCTGATAAATTTTTCGATATTTCACATAAAACCTTTTACTTTCGGGAATTTGGCAGTGATGTTTTCTTATATGGCAATGTTCACAAACAGCATTTTGCTTCCATTTTATCTTATGGAAATTCTTAAACTTGATGCATTCACATCAGGGCTTTTAATTTTACCTTATTCTGTTACACTTTCTTTTATTGCTCCTATAAGCGGAAGTCTTGCAGGGAAATACGGAAGCAGATATTTGACACTTGCCGGACCGCTTGTTTATATAACAGCATTAATTATATTTACAACATTTAATACAAACACACAAATGTGGCAGATAATCTTAGCTTCCGGAATTATGGGTATAGGTAATGGACTTTTCCAATCTCCGTCCAACAATGCTATTATGACAAGCGTTCATAAAAAAGATCTGGGTATTGCAAGCGGTATTCTTGCACTTTCAAGAAATCTTGGAAATATTTTAGGAGTTGCTGTTACAATAACACTGTTTGAGGAATTCAGAGAATTTTTCCTTTCACACTCTCAAGCCTATACAACAGCGTTTTTAAATGCATACCACACTACAATGAGTTTTGGAATACTTTTTGGGGGTATATGTTTTACTTTTGCCTACATTGCATACAAACCTAAAACATCTTGACATTTTATGAAAAATAATATTTAATTAAATTGAGAAAAGGAGGACTAAAATTATGAAAACGATTATTACAAAAGCGGTTCAGATAGTCACCCCCCCCCGAGTGCCACGTCTTGCCTAGACTCCAGGAAATTTATCCTAGGCAAAGTAGCTGAACAACAGCATTACATTAGAAATTGGTCTAAAGGATTTACATTGGCTGAGGTACTTATTACTCTTGCTATTATTGGCGTTGTTGCTGCTATGACAATACCAACACTTGTTGCTAATTACCAGAACAAAAGCTGGAACACAGCAGCACAAGTATTTGAAAGAAAGCTTGAAGAAGCACTTAAAACTATGAACACTCAACAAACTCTTGCTGGGTACAAAAATACTGAGGATTTTGTTAATGAGTTAAGCAAACATTTTAAAATTACTAAAATTTGTAAGAATGATGCTCTGACTGATTGTTTTGAAGATAAAGTCTACTGGGGTACTGATAACGAAGAAATTGAGA
>CANUDF010000067.1 GCA_947857085.1 Candidatus Gastranaerophilales bacterium
CAAAAGTAAAAATTGTTCCAAATCTTTACTTTTGTGGAGAAGTCCTTGATATTGACGGTTTCTGCGGAGGGTTTAATCTCCAAAACTGCTGGTCGACAGCTTATGTTGCAGCTCAGGCCATTATTAGTAAATATTAATTATGCATTTAATTCAATTTCTTTTGCAAGATCTTCTTTAACCTGAAAATCTTTATCTCCGCTTAAATATCTTACTGCAATCATAATTGCAGGAACCGCTACTCCTAATGCTGCAACGCACGAACCAAGATTCTTCAGTACGGAAACCCTTTTTAGGCTTTTAACTTTGCCTAAGAATTCATCTACTGTTTGCCCTGAAGATTTATACTGGTTATAAAGTGTTTCTATTTTTGCATAAATACCTTTAACTCCAGTTTTCTTTTCAAAACTGCCAATATCAATGAAACTTCTTGTGTCAATAATATTTGAGTTTTTTAAAGTTGAAATTTCATCGGATTTTTTCGCCATTTGAACAATAAAATCTTCCGGATTTTTATGCAGGTATTCATAAATCTCAACGTCACTACCTTTTATCGGGAAGTTTTCCAAACTGTCTTTGATTGTTTTTTCGTTTATAAATGCATTTTTCAGGGCTTCACTTTCAATTACTCTGGCATCAAGGTCTATTGATTTGTTGTGTTTTTGTACAGCTTGTTTTTCAAGAAATTTTTGAATTGGTTTTGTTGCAAAATACATAAATGCCCATGTTGCGCCTTCTTTGATTGTATAACCTATAAATTCCTGTTTGTTTCTTGATTCGGATAATCTTTGAGTTGTTATTGAACCGTCGACAATCATTAAGTTTTGTACAGGATCGAACATAAACCCTTTTAACTTGCCAACTATATCATGCATACCTGTAAATGTAGGTGTTGAATTTTTTGAAGAGTTACTTTCTGCATTCTTAATAAAATCTCCAAATGAAGTTTTTGTATTGTTAAATCTGTTTGTTTTTGCGGATTTAGCTCTTTCCTGTAAAATTTCTTTTTTAGCAGCTTCTTTTGTCTGGTTATGTCTATATTTTGTAAGCATTGCGTATGAAATAATAGTAAGAACAGTTGCTATTCCAAATTTTGACAGTGCAAGATTTTTTGAGAATTTCGGATTACTTTTCAAATTTTTCAAACTTTTTTTAATTTTAGCATCTTCTGTTAATTCAATTGCTTTATTCAGAATATCCGGATTTTCCAAAAGTCTTACATCAACTTTCGGGTCAATTTTAAGTGCTTTATATAATGTCAAATCAGTTGCTTTTTTGAAAACAGGCAGACCAAAAAGCCAGATTGCCTGTGTACCGAATTCATCTAAAAATCTGTCTTTCCCCTCAAGTTTGTCGCCTGTTATGTAAGAGCCGGTTGTTAAACCTACACTGTTTGCTATATCTTTTACCGCTAAGGGTACAAGTGAACTCGGGTTTCCTAAAGTTGAATATATTTTGCTTGCATTTATTACCGGTATCATTATAATTTCCTTATCTTATTAATCTACTACAAGCCCCAAATTAAGTTCATTAATTTGACGATTGGAGCATTCGCCTTTTTTATTAAGTTTCGTCGCAGATTATAAGTCATTTTTATCCTTTCATGTTTTATTTAACAGTGCTAAATATTTTTATTGCGTTAAATACATTTATTTTTTACGTTTTTTAACAAAAATAAGACCTCTCAAAAAGAAAGGTCTTGATATTTATTTGAACGATAACAATTTACCCGTTATATAAATAAGCCTTTCAAACAGTTATTTGTTAATCGTCGTAATTGTTCTTTCATTGTTAAATCCCTGATAAAAATACTCCCAGGGGAATTCGAATCCCCGTCTACACCGTGAAAGGGTGTTGTCCTAGGCCTCTAGACGATGGGAGCAAGTGTATTTCTTTCACGTTTTTTATATTAACCGAAGCAAAGTTAATTGTCAACTATAACTTTTGATTTTATTTGCATAAATTTAATTTCGCTTATTATATCGTAGATTTCAGGGGAAACGTCTTCTGTAGAAGAAAGATTTTTTTGTACCATCTGAGCAAATTCTGATTTTTTAAATTCATGCATGCCTCTGTGCTTAAATATTTCTTCAAGAATCTTGACCATGCTTGAATCTTGATTTACCGCCTCAAGTTCTATCATTGAAATATTTTTCAAGCCGTAAGCAAGGGTCTTTTTTATTAATTCTACAGGTAAAACATCTTCAAATTCACCGCATTTTAATATATGAACTTTGTCAAAACTTCTAAGCTTTGGCTTAATTTCTTTGTAATTTTCTTCTGCGTCATTGTCCATCAGAATAAATATAGGTATCTTTAACGCTTCTGATAATTGATAAAAAAGTTTTACAACCTGATTTTTGCCTCCGGCCGATAACATGTATACTCCGTTTCTATCAAAATCATAGTTACATAATTTTGCAAATTCAGGCAGCAGAGTTTCTTCCGTAATACCTTCTGATATTACAATTTTTTCAAGCGGAAACCGGAGTTTTAGTTCGCTTCTGTCTTTTATTAAGTCTTTCGAGACAGAAAGGTTTTTAAGCCATTTGAGATTAATCGGACAGTTTTCGTCCAATAAATCTATACAAGCTTTATAATTAATCTTGTTTTTTAATAAGAGCTGTGAGTTTTCATCTAAATTGAATGTTGAAGTCTCATAATCAAATAATCTTTGATTAATCAGATAATCATTATCATAATTTAAATTTAATTTGTTAATTGAATGGTTTATAATTTCTTCTGCGTAATCTCTTAGTGTTGTATAATCCATTGTGTCAAGTTCTGACTTTTTGAATTTGGGGCTGATAAGGTTGTTTGTCAAAATATCTTTAAAAACTCTCAAATATTTTGTTTCAGGATATTTAAACCTTGTTAATCTGTCAATTGAAATTATTATTTGGTCTTTTGTAAGCGGTTTAATTTTTAACAAAATCTGCCTCATTGTTACATTTATTTATAAATCTTACCCTTGATTAGCAATTTTTCTTTTTTTTCATTTTTAATATAAATGTGGAGTAGGAATGGTAGATTCAATAAATAATATTCAACAATATAATTATAACACAGTTGCAAATATTAAAGCCAGTAATTTACAAGGAATACCAAAGGCTAATTTGCAGCAATTATCTGTTTCTAACGCATCGCTTCCGTTTAATTCATCAAACAGGGTTATAAACAGACGTACAGAACTTGCATCTGACGCGGAAAAGCAAAAGTATACCCAACTGTCTAAAATAGTAGATAAGAATACTAAAAAACAGCTTGAAATTCTCTTAAAAAACGGAGTATTGTTAAATTCTGATTCCAATGACAGATCAACAGTTCTTGATAACCTTTATAAAATGGCGACTACTCCAAGAGCAGAGGGACTTAGTTCAGAAGGGATGCTGAAAGATACTATTAATACAATTGCGTATCCTTTTATTATAACTCAGCAGTTTGGAGATATCCCTGCTAATTACAGAAGCAGGGCTTTAGATGCAAATACAAAGGATGTAACGAATTTAACCGATACTTATATTGCCCGCAGGGATATTGATGTAGAACATTCAGGAACCTGTGTTGCAGCCAGTATAGAATTTAATCTGGCAGAAAAAATGCCGGCGGAATTTGCAAGGTTTGCAGAAGGTTTATCTTCACCAGAAATGTCAGTCAAGAAAGAAATCAAGTTGAGAAACTTAGCTGACCATACTCTTGACGCAATATGGCTTTTGAATGCATTTGAAATCCCTCATGAAACAAATAGTTTTGACAGAGCCTTATTAACATTTGCTCCGGATAAAAATGCAATAATCCGTGCACAAATTCAAACCACAGATAGAGATCCTTTGGAACGCTCGCCCCTGGATGTTTTGATGCAGTCAACATTTATGCAGGTTGGTTCGCAGCAATCTTATAATTCATTAACAGATAAACGTCTTGGAAAATTTAATCAGAATGATAAGGGATTGATTGAATTTGAAAAAACATTTACAGAATCAGTAGTTGAAGATAAAAACAAGTTATCCGTGACTTATCAGACTGTAGATGAAAATGCACGTCTGGTGGGCTATGAAACAGATTTTGAGACAATGAAACGGCATTTGCTGACAGCTTTAGATATGGGAGAAAATGTTATTATCGGTTATACTCAGGTAGACCAGAATAATATAATAATAAACGGGCATGAAATTACAATCATAGGTTACAAGCACGACCCGCAGGGAAAATTAATATTTATTTGTAATGATACTGATGATAATCAGAGCGGCCCCGTAGAATACAGTGAAGATTATTTACTTCCTAAAATTCATCATGCAGCATTACCGGAAGAAATAGTGGCAGATGATTTAACAGTAACTCCAAACTGGGTGGAAGGATTAAATATATACAAAGAGATGAAAAATAAGGCGGCATAATATGATTAATCCGGTGCAAAACTCACAACCGAATAAAACGACTAAGACAAGTATATTCTATATGAATGATTTTCATGCTAAATTACCCAATCTGGAACGGGTTTATACAGCTTCACAAATGTTCGACACTTTTGAAACATCTGCTGATAAATTGAAATTATCCTCAGGTGATGACGGTCTTGGTGAAGATCCTGTATTAAGTAAAGCTGTGAGTAAAATGCTTGGCATGATAGGTATAACAAAACGACAAAACGGTAATCATGAATTTGATGTTAATCCTGCAACCCATGCAGAAATCGCTAAAAATGCAAAATATCAGGAACTAGGTGCCGTAAATATTCATGTAAAACCTGAAAGCGCGCTTAATTCTACAATGGTTCGTTCTGCAATTGAAGAACATAACGGAAACAAATACGGCATAGTCGGTATTGGACCATCTGATATGTTTGCACGTTTAAAAGACGGAGTATCAAAAAATGACCTTGCAGTCGATGATTTGGATACCACAATATTAAATTTACAAAAAGAAGTAGACAATCTTAAAGAACACGGGGTTAATAAAATAGTTCTCCTGTCTCACAGCGGTTATACAAATGATATTAAAATTGCACAGCAGACAAGAGGGATTGATGTTATTTTAGGCGGTCATTCACATGAGTTAATAAAAGATGTGCAAGAAGGTAAAAACTTATTCTATAACAAAGATAATGAACCTGTTGTAATAACCCAAGCCGGCAAGGATGGCGAATATTTTGGAATATTAAATCTTGAATTTGATGAAAATGGCATTATTAAATCAGTTCAAAATAATGTAATTCCGACAAGTGCCTTTAACAGAACTTTACCTGCAAAATATGCAGTCGAAGAAATTATTGGGAAACCCGAACATGTAGGAGTTATAAACTCTGCCCCTCCTACCCCAAAAAACAGATTAATAGAAAATAATCCTCATGGTAATTTTTTAGTTGATGCAATGCGAATAGAATTGGGTGTTGATATCGCACTATTGAATTCGGCTAATATCCGCGGTTATTTTGAAAAAGGAAAAGTTGATACAAGAAAAGTAGCTGAAATTACACCATTTAAAAACAAAATGGTTGTAGCAAAGATAAATGAAAAAGAACTTGTTGACGCAATAAAACTTGGCGGAAAATCTTTTGTTAATCCCGGTAATAAACCCGGTATAGTTATGGTTTCAGGCCTCCAGTATACAATGAACGACAAAGGAGAACTGCTGAAATTGTCTTATGTAGATGATAACGGTAATGTAACCCCTATTGATATAAATAATCCAAACCAAAATAAGGTTTTAAGAGTTGCGATGGATGACTTTTATGCAACTGGCGGAGACGGTTTCTCAATGCTGAATAAAAAGCATGTAGCCGAAGCAGTTTATGACTTTGACAAAGATAAATTAGCCTGCGATTATATCAAAAAACAGGACAAGCCTATTGATATATCTGACGACAAAAGAATTGAAATAGTAAAAGCTTAATATCCGTATTGTTCTCTTGAATTAAGGTATTCTCTGACGGTATTTAGCGATGCTTGAACAATACGTGTTACACGTGAAGAAGAAAGGCCTACCTGTTTTGCAATGTCTTTAACCTGCATATTTCTGTAAAATCTGTATTCAACAACGGTTCTTTCTTTTGGCGGAAGTTTAGAAATTGCTTCTCTTATCATTCTTCCCATTTCAGTAATTTCTGCATTTTCATCAGGCATTGCATGAGGATCTTTTACAAAATCAAACGGAGAATCATTGTCGCTTGCCGCCGCCGCAAGACCGTCAATTGACAAAATAGTTTCGTAAATTGCTTCACGAACCTTTGCCTGCTGCATATCCATACCTTCTACAGCTTCTTCTTCGTCGTATTCTCCTTCAGCTTTGTGTTTTAAAGAGTACCATTTATATCTTATTCTTAATTCGTTTCTTATGGCCCAGCGTACGGCTGTTGCAATGTATGCAGCATTGTATTTTTCTAATTGTTCAGGTGTTTTATTTTTAACAAGAACTTGTACTGCAATAATACCGATAGAAAGCAGCTCTTCATATTCGACCATATGTGAAGGAATTCTTCTATGCTCTACTCTTGCTACTTTTTGTACAATATCTATATATTCTTGTAATTTATTTTTATCTTGCATAACCATGATTACAGAATTATATTAGTATAGTTTAGTTTAATTGAACCCATTTATTTGGTGGATTTTTTCATATTATAAACAAAAAGTAAAATTTCAGCAATTGCTTTGTACAATTCCGGCGGAATCATGTGATTAAGCTCTACCATTTTAAATAAAGCTCTTGCAACAGGGGCATTTTCAATTACCGGAACATTATGTTCTTTTGCTATGTCTATAATCTTTTTCGCGATGAGTTCAGTACCTTTTGCAATAAGCATAGGCGACTCCATCTCTTCGGCTTTATATTTAAGCGCGCAGGCAATGTGAGTCGGGTTTGTTACAACAAAATCAGCTTCCGGAACCGCATCCATCATACCTTGCTGTAACATCTGCATACGGCGCTGTCTTAGAGCTGCTTTTACATTCGGATCGCCTTCTGTGTTTTTATATTCATCTTTAATTTCTTTAAAAGACATTTTCTGGTCTTTTAAAAATTTCCATTTAGTTACCCCGTAATCGGCCGCTGAAATTATAAGGAATGCTATACAGGCTTTGAAAATGAATTCTGTAATAAGTTTTCCGAACTCAATCATAACAGCAAAGTTGTTATCAATGGCGGCAAGCATAAGTATACTTTCAATGTGAGCTGTGTATACACTCCAGCCAATATAACCTAGAATTACTACTTTTAAAATGTTTTTTAAAAGTTCAAATAAAGTCTTAATTGACATTATATTTTTAAAATATTTTGTAGGGTTAAGCTTATCGAGTTTGGGAACAAGAGGTGCTGTAGCAACGAGCGGGCCGACCTGAATAAAATCCGCCATAATAGCCACAAACCACGCTAAAAATAATATTGGTCCGATAATTAGAACAGCAGTCTTTAAAGTAACTGTTAAAATATAGGTTAAACCGATATCTGACAGATGACCGTTTGGAATTTGTTCATATAAAAGTGTGTAAAGTTGTACAATCTGTGACCAGATAAAAGGCGCAAGACCTACGATTGCGGAAAACAGTATAAGTAGGGAGATTGCGGTTGAAAAGTCTTTTGACTTAACAACCTGCCCTTCTTTTCTTGCCTGCTCCAGTTTTCGTGGAGTGGCATCAAACTGTTTATCTTCATCTGCCATATTATTATTATAACATAATGTATTAAAATGTCATTGCGGTGGCTGAGCCACGACAACACACTGGGCATTGGTCACCCCCATACGTCATTGCGAGGTTGAACGAAGTGAAACCGTGCAATCCATACTTTGATAACCCCTCACCCTAGCCCTCTCCCGCACAGGG
>CANUDF010000068.1 GCA_947857085.1 Candidatus Gastranaerophilales bacterium
TTTTATTTTTTTCTTTAATTTTTAAAAGATATTTTTGTAATATTTCGTTACATTAATGCCATAACACACTGATAACAAGAAAAAAGAGGTTACCTTCGTAACCTCTTTTTAATGAAATTTAATAAATTGTCAACATTACTTGATGTTAGAGAATGTCCAAGCATCAAATGTTGGGGTTTCAGAAATTTTCATTTCTTTTTTCTCAGTTCCAGTACAAGAATCATCATGTGCAATAGGTTTATACAATCTATTGTAATATTCAATTACCATACGGTCTGAGTTAAAATATGCTTCAGAAGTTCTGATAGCCTGCCTCATTAATCTTGCCCATTCTTCTTTATTTTCATAGTATGTTGGAATAATTTCATTTTCAATTGTATTCATAATACAATCATGATCTTTCCAATGACGTTCTTCCCAAGGCATTTCATCATCTAATTCAGGATATTCAACAGTATAGCCATTTATACCGTTAAATGTTCCTTCAACTGTCCAGCCGTCATATATAGACAGGTGAAGTGCACCGTTTGCATTAGCAGACATGCCAGAAGTACCGGAAGCTTCAAATGGTCTTAACGGAGTATTTAACCAGATATCAGACCCGCGTTTTAACATTCCTGAAAGCTGAAGTTCATATCCGGGCAGTACAACAACATTTTTCAATGTATGTGAACGATTAAGAAGTTTATTAAACATTTCTTTGCCCATTACATCATCAGGGTGGAATTTACCTGCAAATATAATTTGAACTTTATTGGCATCAAGAAGTTTGTTAATTCTGTCTTTATCCATTAAAATTAACCATGCGCGTTTATAATCGGCAAATCTTCTTGCCCAGGTAATTGTTAATACATCAGGATCAAATCTTTTTCCTGCAACATTTGCAATGTATTTAAACAACTCGCATTTCATTTCACGCTTAACAGCAAGTAATTGTTCAGAAGTGTGAGCTTCCTTAATTCTTTCATCTTGCCAGTAATGAAGATTAACCGCATTAGTTATAGCTCTTATTGGGCATCTGCCTTCAACCCATTCCCACATTTTATTAGCAACTAAACCATGAAGCTGTGACACAGCATTTGCAATACGGCTCATTCTTAATGCCGCAACTGTTAATGAGAAGTTTTCACCGCCCAAGTTAACAGCAGTCTCTCTTGAACAGCCAGCAAAGAAACCGCCTTCAAGAAGTGTATCAACCCAGTGAACTTCGTTTCCTGCTGCAACAGGAGTATGAGTTGTAAATACTGTTTTCTTTTTAACTTCATCTAGATTACCGTTGTATTGTCTCAATAATTCAAATGCTGCTGGTAATGCGTGACCCTCATTCATATGTATAACATCAAAGTTATAGCCTATTGCTTGAAGAATTCTGATACCTGCTATACCAAGAACTGTTTCCTGTGCAATTCTTATTTTTTCATTACCATCGTATAGTTTGTAGGAAATACTTTTTGCCCAATCACTGTTTCCATCAATATCAGTTGTTAATAAATACACAGGGCATGTGCCGAATAATTCAGGCTCAACTTTGTAAGCTTTAACTTTGACTTTTTCACCAAAGATATCAACTTCAGTTGTAACACCAATATCAGTTAAAAAATCATAATATTTTCTGATATAAGCAACTTCAACCTGTCCCTTGTGGTCTATACGCTGATCATAGTAGCCGTAAGACCATAACATTGTTACCCCTACCATAGGTAATTGCAAGTATCCTGCAGAAAGCATATGCGATCCTGCAAGAAAACCTAAACCGCCTGAATATGTGCTTAAGGACTGATCCATAGCGATTTCCATTGAAAAATATGCTACGTTTGGTAATGACATAACTAACCTTTCCTCTTTTCTTATTATTGTCTAAACTTATTTTCAAAACACTCTTATTAAAGAGAACAATAACAGCATAACACAAAATTTTTTGAGTTTCATTTTTATATATTTAAAAAATATATAACCCTTGAGAATTAGTTATTTATAGCTATTTACCTCTTAACAAAACTTAATATTTCTTTAATTTATCTAAAAATTTTGAAAGTGCAATTTTAACATGCGCATAATTAAGTCCGCCTTGCATGTAAGCGACATACGGAGGCCGAAGCGGGCCGTCAGCAGACAGTTCAATAGTTGAGCCCTCAATAAATGTTCCGCCTGCCATAATTATTTTATCTTCATAGCCTGGCACATATTCCGGAATAGGTGTTACATATCCATTTACCGGCGATAGGGATTGAATTGTTCTACAAAACTGTTCTAGCGGTTCGGATGCTCCAAAAATAATATTTTGGATTATATCAGAGCGTTCTTCATTATACTTAGGGTAAGAATTAAAACCGATATCCTCAAATACTTTAGAAGCGAGAATTGCGCCTTTAACTGCATCCGAAACAACAGATGGTGCCATAAATAATCCCTGAAAGATTAATCTGTGCTGGTTAAACATAGCACCGCCTTCTGCACCTATTCCCGGGGCTGTAAGTCTATTGGCCGCCCTGTCAACGTATTTTGCTTTTCCTGCTATATAACCGCCGGCTTCAACAATACCGCCGCCAGGATTTTTTATTAGCGAGCCTGCTATTAAATCAGCTCCTACCTCAAGCGGTTCAAATTTTTGAACAAATTCACCATAGCAGTTATCTACAAAACAGATACAATTTGGATTTTTCTGTTTTACAATTTTACAAATCTTGCCGATTTCTTCTACGGTTAAAGATTTTCGTGTAGAGTAGCCTTTTGAACGCTGAATAAGAACCATAGTAACAGATTCATCAATTTTATTTGAAATTGCTTCAAGGTCAGGTTCATTTCCGTTTTTTAATGCAACTTCTTCGTATGCAACCCCATGTGCCATTAGGGAATCTATTCTGGTCTTTTCATCACCAGCTGTTCCTATAACTTCAAGCATTGTATCATACGGTGTGCCTACAACAGAAACTAGTTTATCACCCGGTCTTAAATTTCCGAACAAGCAGCATGCAAGAGTGTGTGTGCCTGATGCAAAATGTATTCTAACAAGTGCTTTTTCAGCCTTAAATACACTTGCAAATACTTTATCTAAAACATCCCGTCCCATATCATCATGACCGTATCCGGATACAGTGTAAAAATGTTCAGGGGCTACTTTGTTTTCTACAAAGGCTTCCAGAACTTTTTCCTGATTATAGTCTCTAATTTCATCAATAACTTCAAATTGTTCTATAAGTGCTTTTTCAGCTTGTCTAATTAAATCTTTACTCATAACATAATTATGATATTGCAATAAAAAATAAAGGTCAATGTGTTTAGCCTATGTGGAAAATGTAATGTTAAACTTTAAAATTATAATAAGATTATGTTGAGGTTACTGTTTTTTAGTTTTTTAATTTTTACAGCACCTGTTTTTGCCGGTAATTACGGCGTATACTCTCCTGATAATTACAGCTATAGTGAAAAAGAAAGTGAAAGAATCTTATTTATAATGGATTTTTCAAACAGTATGAGAGAATATCTAGATGGTGAACGTAAAGTAGATTTAATGCTTAATACTATGGCCAAAATACTTCCAAGTATAGATAAAAATACCTCTGTAGGTTTGCGTGTGTATGGACACAGAATGGGATTTACCGCCATGGAGGCTTGCAGAGCATCAACACTGCTGGTACCTGTTTCAAAGGCAAGCGCCTCTGATATTGCCAATTCACTAAGCAGGACAAAACCAAGAGGAATGACACCGATTACATATTCATTAAAACAGGCAGTAAGGTATGATTTTCTAGGCTTTCCTGGTAAAAAACGAATAATTCTGCTGACTGATGGCGGAGAAAATTGTGATGAAAGTCCTTGTGAATATGCAATGGAATTAATAAAAACGAGAAAAGATATAAATATAGATGTTATAGCATTTAATATTAATGATGAGGATGATTTAGAACAGCTCGAATGTGCTGCTCTTGTTACCAGCGGAAAATTTTATACTGCCAATACAGCTGCTGAACTCGCCAAAAGCATATCTAACAGCGTAAATGCAAAGAAAGATGTTGAAGCAAAAATTATTAAAAACTACTAAATATTACCTCTGCATGCAGGATCTTCACTATCAATTAATCCGTCAAAATTATTGTCTACACCATCAACACAAGAACCAATAGATTCTGTACCTTCCGCCCTTGCATTTCTTTTCAGGTAGATATCAGGAATTTTTTGCCAAAGATAAATGAAATAATCTTTATACATTTGTGCAAATTTAGGGTTAGAAATTATTAATAAATTTTCATCATTTTTATTTTCACCGCTGTTTGAAAAGTTCATTGACCCAGAAATAACATAGTAGTCATCTATAATGATAGACTTTGAATGCATTTTGCCGGCATAATTTTCAGTCTTTAATAAAATCCCGTTTTGTCTAAGTACTGAATGTTTGGAATTTCTTGTAAATGTGCTGTTTGCATCGATTATGACACGGACATCAACATTTCTTCTCTTGGCCCTAATTAAAGCATCGGTAAGCTCATTATGTGTTATAAGAAATGCCGGAATATAAATATATTTTTTAGCACTATCAATTAGCGGAATTATATATTGCATTGTTTTATCATAGGGTGAAAAATATATACTTACAGTGCTTTCGCCAATATTAAACTTTCTTGGCAAAGTTAATTTATTTTTCTTGTTGTGAAATTTACCGGAGAGCATTTGTTCAAACTCGGCAGTATAAAGTTCTGCAATGTCAGCAGATTCAATAACCAGCACTGAATTTGCATTGTAGCCTGATGTTCCTGTACGGCTTACATTCATAGAGCCGGTAATTACTTTTTGTTTATCAATTATGAAAAATTTGTTATGCATAAGCTGATTTGTATAAGCCGGTTCGTTTTTAGAGTAGTCTGTGGCAAACTCATCAGCTAATTTCGCGACTTCAGAAGTTTCTTTATAATATTCTTTATCCGGAGTAGATGATTTGTCATATACAATCCTTATTTTGATATTTCTATTTTTTGCTGCAAGTAATGCATTATAAATTGCCGGGATTTTGTCCATACCATAAACAGCAATGTCTATTGATTTTTGTGCAGAATTCACTGCATCTAATATTGCAAGGCAGGCATTATCATCACAGTTTCGATCAGGTTTTAAGTTTTTGGTAAAATCAGTTAAAATTAAACGTATATTACCGTCTGTCATGACTGTTTTTGATAATTCTGGCTGGATACTTTTTGATTGCAATGGATTAGATGCTATAGTTTTCTTTTTAGCAGCATGACAAAACTTGCATGGCTTTGCATCCTTTGGAATTTGTGAGTGTGGAATAATTGTATAATCGGAGCTTAGTAACCCATAATCGCAGTTAAGCTTGTGATATTTGTAGCTTTTATGATTTAAAATTACCAGATTTAACTTTTGGGCAGCCTTTAATTGAGTACGCAACTGTTCTTTTAAATACATACCATTTTTAGCAGCAAGACCGGAAGCAAAAAGTAAATCCGAATATTTTTCATTATCAACAAAAATTTCCGCGTAGCGGCAGTTGTGATTTCTTTCACCTGTAAACTTCAGATTGACCTGTTTTGCTGATAGTAAATTATTTGCAAACTCGTCTGCAATATAGTTTAATGAAATATTATCTGCTCCGGAAAGGTTAAGATTCTTTGCAAATTCAGGAGATTTATCCTTTAATGCCAACGAAAAACTTTCTATATCAGGCAGACAAATAATTTCATTGTCATCAGCAGTACCGTTGCTGTTTAAATCAATTTGCAATACCTCCGGTGAAATTATTTTTAGTACAGTATTTGTGTGCTGTCTGTATTGAATAAAAACAGCAAAAAGTATAAATAGTAGTAGTAAACTTAATGCAGCGGCATATCTTTTCATTTAGTCAAATTCTTATAGTTAGTTATATCATACCCTAATCTTTTAATATTATTTTCCAGAGTTTTATTAATAGTTATTGCAAATTCCGTTGAATGCGGGTTATTAATTTTATATTCATAACAGCAAGGATGGATTAGTGCCTCGACTATACCATTTTCTTCAATATTTTTCAGTCCGTATTCGATTGTTTGCTCATCCATCATACCAGTGTAGCCAACGCCTAAAATAAAGTCATTTGTTTTTAGACCGTATTCATTAAGGTATTTTTTATTTAATGCGGTATAAAAATTCAGAAGCATAATCTTTATTATGTTTACAGGATAAGAAAAATTTATATGCTTTCTATAGTTTGGCACAAAATACAATGCTTCGTGCTGAGTTCTTATATATGGTATATTATATTCTCTGGCAAGTCTGCAGGTTAACTTAAATATTTCAGGAATAGCATGGGTATGTACATGTGAATCAACATGATCTACCCGTGCATATTTTAAAACTTTTTCAATCTGTGCACGGAATTCAGTTTCTACCTGATTTAAAAATTTTTCTTTTTTGGAATTTAAAATAAAATACAAATATCCTTTATTAAAAATCCCGTTTTTATCAGTAAGCATAGAACAGTCAGTAATCGATTGTCCCTCAATTATATTTAAATGCACTCCTATTCCCATTTCAGGACATTCTGGCAGTATATCATTTACTGCTGCGGAGAACGCATTTCCGTTTGCACAAAGGCTTGCTGACGTCAAAAAACCATTATTGTATCCATCCAAAACTGCCTTGTTAAATTCCTTTGACATGCCGAAATCATCAGCGTTTAAAATAAATTTCTTCCCCATAAAAAATTCCTTGCATTTATACTAAAAATATTATAATATAAAAATAATGAGTGAGTTTAAACCAATATTAGCAATAGTAGTTCCTTGTTATAATGAGGAGCTGTGTGTTAGTTCTACAGTTGATAAATTGCTTAAAGTTATCTCTGAACTTGTTAATAAAAACAAAATCAGCGAAAAAAGTTATATTTATCTTGTAGATGACGGTTCTGCTGATAATACCTGGAATATAATTTGTGACATGCACAAAAATTGTTCTTCTGTTAAAGGTTTAAAGTTTATAAGAAATTTTGGGAACCAGAAAGCTCTTATTGCTGGATATGAGGCGGTAAGAAATATCGGTTGCGATTGTGCTGTTTCAATTGATGCTGATTTGCAGCAAGATGAATGGGCGATTGAGAAATTTATTGATAAATTTACGGATGGTGCGGATATAGTTTCAGGTATACGCAACAGCAGAAAAACAGACAGCTTTTTCAAAAAAACAACTGCAATTTTATTTTATACATTAATGAATATTCTTGGTGCTAAAATTCCTATGAATCATTCAGACTATAGACTCGTTAGCAAGCGTGCTCTTGATATAATGGAACAGTATCCTGAAAAATACATGTTTCTGAGAGGATTTTTTAATGAAGTGGGACTGAAAACATCTTATGTTAATTTTGATGTTAAACCGCGAATGGCAGGAGAATCTAAATTTAACTTTATCAAATTAATGGGTCTGGCATTAAATGGTATAACATCTTTCAGTATAGTGCCGCTCAGAATTATATCCGTTCTTGGCTTTTTAATGGCATTATTTGGTTTCGTGGTCGGTGCAGAAACAATAATTGAAAAAATATTTTTCAATAACACGCCAAATGGCTGGGCAACAACAATAATCTTATTATGCTTCTTTGGCGGTATTCAAATATGCTGTCTTGGCATTATCGGAGAATATGTAGGGCAGGTTTACAGAGAAGTAAAAGGACGCCCGAGATATATTAAGGAAACAGAATTAAAATAAAAGCCGTGCCACTGTCTATCGAATTTTCGGAGTAGTGACTTAATAAATATAATCTCTTTTTAAAAATACCACACCCGCAAGGATTGCCTTAGTGCTGCTATGTTTCCATCCTGACACGGTTCGAC
>CANUDF010000069.1 GCA_947857085.1 Candidatus Gastranaerophilales bacterium
AATGACAGTATGGTGAGGAGGTTAAGCTACTGCCCCCCCCCCCTGTTAGCAAAGTAGTAATAGTGCGTATTTACACCCATTCTTAAATCCTCCATAATAATTGTGTACGATTTTATTATATCAGTTTTTTAAAATTTTTGCAATTGTAAATGATATTATTAGTAGTAAAATAGTCTTATGATTACTTTTGACAGTGTAACTTTAAAATCGTGGATTGATGAAAACCGTGAGTTTTTGACCGGTGCAAGACTGCAAAAAATTCAGCAGCCGACACGCCGTGAACTTGTTTTTACTTTCAGGAATAACAGTGACACAAGAAAACTTTATATTAATATTAATCCGCAATTCTTTCATGTTTGCTTTATGAACAAGGAAAATGAGGCAAAACGTTTGATTGAAATTCCTCAAAAACCGCCCATGTTTTGCATGCTTTTGAGAAAATATATTGAAAATGCCCGTATTTCAAAAGTTAACCAGCCGGATTATGAAAGGATTTTGGAATTTTATATTGAAACTTACAACGAGCTTTCAGAAAAAATTTATCTTTGTCTTGCAATTGAATTGATGGGAAAACATTCCAATGTTGTTCTTTACAATTATGATACAAATTTAATCATAGGCTGTGCTCATAATGTAGGGGCAGAAAAAAGCCGTGAGCGTGAAATGGCCGGAGGTCTTCCTTATGTTTATCCCCCCCGTCAGACAAATTTCTGGTATAAAAATGAAGATTCACTTTCCAATTTGTCAGGAAGCGTAAATTTGAATATAGATAATTATTATTCAGATGTAATTTTATCGGACAAATTTAAAAAACTTCAGGATAAATACAAACAGCTTGTATCCCGCCGGTTGAAAAAGGTTAAAAACTCACTTGCTAAAATGCAAAAACAACAAGTTTCGCATGAAAAAGCCGATAGATACCGGCTTTACGGTGATTTAATCATGGCAAATCTTTATAATAATTCTGATTACTCACGCGCTGTTACAGTTTTTGACTATGAAAATAACAAAAATATTTGTATTGACTTAGATGAAAACAAAACATTAAAAGAAAATGCAAACAAGTTCTATAAACTTTATAATAAAGCAAAAACTTCCAACCAAAAGCTTGCGGAACTTTCAGAAGAATTTAACAGTGAAATGTATTATCTGGAACAGCTTTTGTATTCAATAGAATCTGCCGAAGAGATTACGGATTTGTTTGCTGTTTCATCCGAGGTTGAACCTGAGCAAAAAAGTCTTGAAGTAAAAAAATCTGCGATGCTGCCAAAAGAGATTAAGGGAGAAAGTTACACTATTTTTGTCGGTAAAAATAATAAACAAAATGATTATATTGTTTCAAAGCTTGCAAAAGATGAAGACTTATGGTTTCATACGCGCGATTGTGCAGGGTCTCATGTGCTTTTGCGTGCAGAAAATCCCGGGGATGAATTGATTTTACAGTGTGCACGGATTGCAAAAGAAAATTCAAGCGGTGCCAGCTCTTCCAAAATCGGTGTTATTTATACAAAAGCAAAATATCTTAAAAAGCCGCCTAAAGCTAATCCTGGTTATGTTACTTATTCACGCGAAAAAGAAATTGTTATTGATTAGCAAAAAATATTTTGGTTAGTTTTTATATCGGTATGCGTGTCCATGGAATTACCCCTAATTTATCGTTTTGTGCTTACAAATCCAGATTTAGTGAAAAGCTGGAAGAAACACTTGCTGCAAGACCGGAGCAAAAAACTGAAGATATACTTTCGGTTGATTTTAAAGATGTATTTTACAAACAGATGACTTCCGAAAATTTTATCGGTGCCGGTTTTTATAACAAGGTATACAAGATTGATGACTTTTATGTTATGCGTTTGCCGTATCATTCGGAACTAGATGCTGTATCAGCAAGACCTGGAAGTTTTTATCGGCCTTTGGACAATCAGGTTAACCGTGTTGCATCAAATCTGAAATGTTATTATGGAAACCCTGTTGCCGTCTTCGGAAATGTACAAATCTTGAAAAATGCCATAGGCGATAATACTGTTGTATATTGCAAAGGCAAAAATCCTAAAATGCTTCAATTTGTTGATAAGCTTGATTATTATTCTAATATTTATTTGAAACAATATGCTGAACTTCCGCAAAAAGCTTATGATAATTTGGCTCATGATTTTAAGTATATGAACGGATTCAGAACTAAAAATGATTATACATATACATATGACATTTTGAACCCCGGAAATTTTATCAAAGTTGGTGACGAAATTCGTGTTGTTGATGATATAGATTCTGAAAATGCTGTATTTTATGATAAAAACGAGCTTTCAACTTTGTTATCCCTGTTTTTTCTTGATATTGATTCAATACCAAATTCAGCTCTAAGTCCGCATGATATAGCCAATATGCATAAAATCTTCAAAAAATGTATAATTGCAGGAGAGCATGCCGGATTAAGCTGGAATTCACTAACTAATGGTATTTTAAACTATACAACCCTGCTGGAAAATATCAAGGTTAAAGCTTCATTTGAACAGATTTATAGTATTGTTAAAAATGCCGGTACTCCGGAACACAAGGACTATGACCAAAAACTGGACACAGTTTTAACAACTTTTCTTAAAGCTCATACAATGTCGTAGAAATGAAATTTTACATATAGGGATTTATAAAATATAATGTGGTTATGAAAGTTATTGCATTAGTGGATTGTGATTCATTTTTTGTGTCATGCGAACAAAAGGTTAATCCCGACTTGAAAGGGAAGCCTGTTTGTGTGCTCTCAAACAAAGACGGCTGTGTTATATCCCGTTCAAAAGAAGCAAAGTTAATGGGTATTCGCATGGGACACCCATACTTTCTGGCAAAAGATGAATTTCCTGATGCAATTTATGTTTCAGCTCATCATGAACTTTATGCAGAAGTATCTGCTGAGGTTATGAACCTGCTTCGTGAATTCAGCCCGAAAGTTCAGGTGTATTCCGTTGATGAGGCGTTTATTGATTTAACAGGCCTCAAACGGCTTTATCAAAAAAATTATCTGGAATTGGCGCAATATATAAGAGAACAGATAAAAGAAAGGGTTGATATTCCTGTTTCTATCGGTCTCAGCTCTACCAAAACTCTTGCCAAACTCGCTTCTGATAAAGCTAAAAAATCTGAAGAGGGAGTATATTTAATTGGGGTCAAAAAGATAAATACTGTTCTGGAACATACAAGAATTGAAGAAATTTGGGGCATTGGCAG
Organism: Candidatus Gastranaerophilales bacterium; assembly: GCA_947857085.1. GTDB lineage: Bacteria > Cyanobacteriota > Vampirovibrionia > Gastranaerophilales > Gastranaerophilaceae > SIG32. The sequence continues at coordinate 3,223 of CANUDF010000069.1, forward strand.
AAAGCTTACTGTTTTATTTAAAAAATCAGGGATTTTGACAGCCGCGCATCTGGTTAGTAAAGATGATTATTGGCTTGATAAAAATACAGGTATTCACGGACTTGAGATGAAACATGAGCTTCTGGGCGAAATGGTTTCTCCTGTTGTTGACGAAGAAAAACTTCCTAAATCAATACAAAAGACAAGTGCGTTCGGAATATTTACATCAGATTTAAACTTTATTAAAAATCAGCTTAACTACCATATTCATTCCGCCTGTAGAAAATTAAGAAAAATAGACTGCAAGGCTTTTGTTATTGGAGTTATGCTCAGAACAAAAGATTTTAAAGTTCATTATGAAAAACAAGTCTTAAGTTCTCCAACATCATTTGAGCTTGAAATTTCGGATATAGCCTTTTTTCTGCTTGAAAAAATATACAATCCTGCAATTGTCTATAGAAGTACCGGAATTATTCTCGACGGACTTCGTTCAAACAGTGAAGAACAATTATTTTTATTTTCTGATACTTCTGCCCAATTGAAAAAAGATAAATTGTCTAAGTGTTTTGATAAGCTTGAAAGTAAATTTGGTAAGGATATTATTCAAATCGGGTTTGTAAAAGAAAAATAAAAGAGCCTTATTAAGGCTCTTTTATTTTATATATAGTTTACTCAAGTATCCAGCCGTTAGTCAAATCTACTTTTACAGGTTTAAGTAGTTTTAGATTTACTGTACCGGCGGCCGGTACTTCTAATTTTTCTCCTTTAAAGCAGAATCTTACAAATTTCATAAACCAGTTCCTGTCTTTTTTGATATTGGCAACAGCGTTAAATGAGACTGTCTGGTCGTTATTAGTTGTTATTAAAGAGTTATCTAAGACAAGTACTCCGTTTCTTACAAACCATCTTCCGGGTCTTACATCAACAAGCTGGCCTTTTAGCGCTGCACCTTTGTTTACAAGAATATATTTATCTTTCGTTACATAATTTTGTGCTGCAATTCCTGTAAATAAATCCCCAGCCTCAGAAGATTGGGAGCTTATATATTTGGTTAATTCTACCGGTACAACAGCTCCGGCCGGAATAGTGCCTATACTACCTTGTACTGTCGCATTTTCAATAACAAAGCCGTCACCTGTTTTTTTACGCATTGCTTCTGCTAATTTTGCATTCGGGTTTAACTTAGCCTGCTCCATCATTTTAAATAAAATAGCAGCCACTTCTGCTCTTGTCGCAGGTCTTTCTGCTTCGATTTTTGCTTTGTCTGCACTTGGCATTATTACCATCATACCTAAAATTTCAGCTTTGCCGGCAGGTATAACAAACCATTCAGGTATTGTGTTTGCGTCTATATATGCTTTTGCGAGTACTTCTTTTGCTTTTTGTACACTTATTTGTTCTGTAGTTAATGCATTTACTGCTACGGACAAGGATTCTGCACGAGATACAGAGTCTTCCGGTCTGAAGGGTTCTCCTTCTTTTGGTGCAGAAACTAAATCAAAATATAATGCTTTTTGGATTGCATCATATGCCCAGTATTCACGTGTTATGTCAGAAAAATTAACAGGCTGTGCAACCTTTGTATTTTGCTGGCCTAGTGCTTTTATTGCCATAGACGCAAATTCAGCTCTTGTTACATTTTCATCCGGCTTAAATGTGCCGTCAGGATAACCTACGATTACTCCTTGTTCGGATAAAGTTTTGATTTGCGGTGCTGCCCAATAATTCTCCGAAACATCAGGAAAGGCATTCGCGCAGTTCATAGTTAATGTTATTGCAAAAGCAGATAACACTATCTTAATCATGTTCTTCATATAAATACTCCTATATAACCTGTAACTACTTTATAATACATTTAAATTTACAATCCCGCAATGAATTGTAAATATTAGTTAATATTTACACTAAACGGCTAAAGTTTTAATTCATAAACTCCGATATATTACATGTAATATGAAAGGATACCTCTATGGAGTTCAATGTTAATAATATCGGTAAATTGGCAGGTGCAGGTGAAATCACAAAAACACAGAATGTAGCAGCATCTGAAAAATTGAACAGTGTGTTTACAGGCGGTGTGGGTAATAGGGTAGTACAGAATACTCCATTTAATTCAGAAGAACAGCATATTTTGGGTATATTTGCTAATGTTCAAAATAATATTTTAATTGAAGAATAATTTTTATACACATTCTTGTGCTATATTAATATCGTAAGTTATTAATATAGGAGACTGCTCATGAGAATAGGTATTTTAGGTTATGGAAATCTTGGAAGAGGTGTAGAAAGTGCAGTAAGACAAAATCCTGATATGGAGCTTGTTGCGGTATTTACACGTAGAAATCCAGAGGATTTAAAAATTCAAACAGAGACCGCAAAAGTTCTAAATGTTTCTGAAATTGAAAACTGGAAAGATAAAATTGATGTATTGATTTTATGCGGTGGAAGTGCAACTGATTTGCCTGTTCAGACACCTGAATATGCAAAAATATTTAATGTTGTTGATAGTTTTGATACTCATGCAAAAATTCCGGAACACTTTGAAAATGTTGACAAAGCTGCAAAACAGGGTGGAAAAGTCGCAGTAATTTCAGTCGGCTGGGATCCGGGTTTGTTTTCTTTAAACAGAATGTACGCTAACGCGATTTTGCCAGACGGAAATGATTATACTTTCTGGGGCAGAGGTGTAAGTCAGGGACACTCAGACGCAATTAGACGCATTAAAGGAGTAAAAGACGCAAAACAATATACAGTCCCTGTAGAAAAAGCTATAAGTGCTGTCAAAAACGGTGAAAATCCTGTACTTACAACACGCGAAAAACATGTAAGAGAATGTTATGTTGTTCTTGAAGACGGGGCAGATGCTGAAAAAATTGAACAGGAAATCATTAATATGCCAAATTATTTTGCAGATTATGATACTACGGTTCATTTTATAACAGAAGAAGAATTAAAGAAAAATCACAGCGGAATCCCGCATGGCGGATTCGTTTTAAGAAGCGGAGTCACAGGATTTAACAAAGACGAAAAACACCTCATAGAATACAGTCTTAAGCTAGATTCTAACCCCGGGTTTACCTCAAGCGTATTAATAGCATATGCAAGAGCTGCTTATAAATTATCAAAAGAAGGACAATCCGGATGTAAAACTGTTTTTGATATTCCTCCCGCTTATTTAAGTGCTAAATCGCCCGAGGAACTTAGAAAAACAATGTTGTAACCTGTAAACGTAAATACTTGACAAAGCTTTCCAAAAGAATATAATAAAGTTAGATTCAACTAACAATTATGGAGTAAAATATGGAAAGCTTTGTTTTTAAAACTGTTATTTTTGTTTTTATTATTGTCTGCGGATTTATAAGAATGCCGTTTATGAAAAAGTGTAAAAGAAATCATAATGTTAAATCTGTAAACTCAATATTTGAAAAGACAAAAGTTTTTATCGCGTGGCTTGGTATGTGCCTTGTTCCATTTTTATATGTATTTACACATCTATTTGACAAGTTTGATATTTATTTGCCTTTATATGTAAGAATAATTGCATCAATCGGGTTTGCTGCAAATGCTTTATTCTTTTACTATATACATAAACAGCTAAGCGATAACTGGTCGCCTGTTTTGGAGATTAAAGAGCGACATAAACTGATTACTGACGGTATTTACAAATATATTAGACATCCTATGTATACACAGTCCTGGTTATGGGTTATTTTGCAGGGGATAGTTGCTGCAAATTGGTTTGTACTTGTGTTCGGGATAGTTACATGGGGATTTATGTATTTTACCAGAGTATTCAATGAAGAAAAAATGATGATTGAAGAATTCGGCGAAGAATATCTTAACTATATGCAGCATACAGGCAGATTGCTTCCAAAATTATTCTGAAACACTAAAAATGGAGCGTAGGGGATTTGAACCCCTGACCCCCACACTGCCAGTGTGATGCGCTACCAGCTGCGCTAACGCCCCGTTTAAATAAAAAAGGAAACAACTTTTGTTATTTCCTTTTTTATGGTGGGCAGGGGTGGATTCGAACCACCGTAGTCTCGCGACGGCAGATTTACAGTCTGCTCCCTTTAGCCACTCGGGCACCTACCCATTTAATTTTCAAAATATGCCCTTGACGAGACTTGAACTCGTGACCTCTCCCTTACCAAGGGAGTGCTCTACCTCTGAGCCACAAGGGCTTGCTCATCTAGGCAAATAGCCGGCAATAGGAATCGAACCTACAACCTACGGTTTACAAAACCGTTGCTCTACCGTTGAGCTATGCCGGC
>CANUDF010000070.1 GCA_947857085.1 Candidatus Gastranaerophilales bacterium
ATTATTATTTATAGTTTTTAGAATTCCTTCCCCTTGTGGCTCCGGTTTAGTATTAATAACTTTTAAACCTTTTTCGGGAACAGAAAAATCATTTTTTTCAACATCTTTTTGAAGTGATGCTCCTTCAAATACACTGTTTTGAAATTCTTTAACTTTAGCCTGTTTTTCTTTTGTTTTTTGCTGAGCTTCTAATTTTGCAGTTTCAACTTTGTTTACATTAGGTCTGATTTCCATAGCTTAATCTCCTTTTCAATAATAACTTTACTCGTGTTTTGCAAATCACTGATAATATAATTAAACCATGAAAGCCAAAATTATTGCTATATTTACACTTCGGCCATACCATACCATACCATACAGGCATTATAACAAGGTTTCAACCTATTTTAAACTCATCTTAAAAAAAATTTACATTTGATGTATAAATCAATATTTTTAACATTATTTAACAACTTTATGTAATCCATGCGGTTTATCAACATTTCGATGAAGTTTTAATGCCGTTTCTAAAGCTAAAAGCTGAATCATTACTGCAACACAGAAGTATTTTACCATTTTGCTTTCGCAATCTATATTTACATTGAATGTTGATTTAATCTTTACATTTTTGTTACCCATAATACAAATTGGAGGGTTGTAATCATCTTTGATTTTGTTGAGATTTTTTGTTGCAATATAGCTTAAATCATCAACTAAAATATAAATCAAAACGGATTTATTATTCAACACGGCAACATGTCCGTGCATAAACTCGCCCAAAATATAAGAATTTACATTTATATAAGAGGTTTCTTTAATTTTCAATGCAGCTTCTTTTGCAAGAGCATAAGAAACTCCATCGGCACAAACAATTACATTCCTATATTTTGAAATAAATCTTCCGAGCTGTTTTATTTTTGGCCGTAATTCAAATGTTTTCTCTACATATTTAGGGACAGAAATAAGTTCATTAATAATATTCTCTATTTCTAATCCCTTTGATTTTGCGAACTTCAATGCAAGAAGCGTAATGCACATCATCTGTGATGTTAATGACTTTGTAGCAGCAATACTTCTTTCAATACCGGCGTGGCAGCATACTTTGTAGTCTGATGCCTGCCAGATTGTAGAATCTTCCTTATTAGTCACACAGAGAGTTCTGACACCAAACTGTTTAGCTTTAATCAAAGCCTTATTCGTATCTGAGGTTTCTCCTGACTGCGTAATAAATATATAAAGCATATTATCTGCATGCGGAATAACAGCTTTTAAAAGAAATTCACTGGAATAAATTGCACGTGCCTCAATATTTGATATACTTCCGAAAATATCAGCCCCGTATCTGGCACAGTGGTATGACGAACCGCTTGCAACAAATACAACCTGTTCTATTCCATGCGGAACATCTATACATATATCTTCATTTTCAGTTATGTACGTATTAATTAGATGTTCAAGAATTTCTGATTGCTCAAAAATTTCTTTCTCCATACTGCTTTTTCGTTTTTTAAAAAACATTTTTTATCCTAAAATTTCTTTTAATAATTCATTAACTGTTTTTGGATTAGCTCTGCCTTTGGTTTCTTTCATAACCTGACCAACAAAGAAACCAAGAAGCTGAACTTTTCCGCCTTTGTAAGCGCTTACCTGTTCAGGATTTGCATCTACAACTTTTTGCACTATTTCTTTAATAGCACCCTCATCAGAAATTTGGCTCAATCCTCTTTCTTCAACAATAGCAGAAGCTTTTTTGCCGTCTTTCATCATGTCAAGGATAATTTGTTTGCCTATATTATTTGAAATTGTTCCTTTTTCAATCAATGCAATTAATTCTGCAAGATTTTCCGGTGTAAGTTTAGTGTTTGTAATTTCAATGTGTTCTTCTTTCAAATATGCTGCAATTTCACCCATTATAAAGTTAACAGCGATTTTCGGAGTTGCGCCAAGTTTAAGAACTTCGTCAAAGAACAATGCAAGCCCCATTTGTTCAACAATAACGTTTGCGTCATATTCACTTAAACCTAAATCCATATAACGTTTACGTTTTGCAGACGGAAGTTCAGGCATTTTTCTTCTTATTTCTTCAACCCATTCTCTTGAAATTTCAAGAGGCATCAAATCAGGCTCAGGGAAGTATCTATAATCGTGAGCATCTTCTTTTCCTCTCATTGAACGAGTTTCGCGCGAATTATCGTCCCACAATCTTGTTTCCTGAACAACTTTTCCGCCATCTTCAACAATTTCAATTTGTCTGTCGATTTCGTATTCAATAGCTCTTTGAAGCGCGGAGAAACTATTTACGTTTTTGATTTCCGCACGTGTTCCAAACTCTTTTGAGCCTTTTGGCATAATAGAAATATTTGCATCGCATCTCATTGAACCTTCTTCAAGGTTGCCGTCGCAAACACCGATATATCTTACAATACTTCTTAATTCTTCCATATAAGCTCTTGCTTCATCAGAACTTCTCATATCTGGTTCAGAAACGATTTCAAGAAGCGGAGTTCCTGCTCTATTCAAATCAACTAATGAATAGCTGGACCCTGCAAGGCCGTCAGCACCTGCGTGAACAAGTTTTCCTGCATCTTCCTCAAGATGTGCACGGGTAATACCTATTTTTTTTCCGTTTATATCAATATAACCGTTAACGCAAATCGGTTCATCATATTGAGAGATTTGATAACCTTTCGGTAAATCAGGATAGAAATACTGCTTTCTATCAAATTTACATCTTGACGGAATTTCACAATTCAGAGCAAGCCCTGTCAAAATTCCCATATTAACAACTTCTTTGTTAAGCACAGGTAACACACCCGGCATACCCAAAGTAATAGGGCTTGTCTGCGTATTAGGTTCTTTACCGAATTCCGTACCGTCCGGTGCGAAAATTTTTGATTTAGTCTTTAATTGTGCGTGTACTTCCAAACCAATAACTACTTCATACTTATCTCTCAAATTTTCCATTACTTTCTCCTTATCGTAAGATAATTATAGCACAAAAAGGACGTAGATTTAATTATCCTGCGTTAAATTAATTCTACCTTGCATATATTGCATTTTTATCTACGTTTAATTCAGACGGTTTATAGTTTTTGAGATAATCAATTGCGTCATGCGGTGTTTCGGCTATATAATACAAACTTCTTACATTATGATTTGCAAATTTCTGCTCTATAACTTCTTCAAAAAATTCATTAAGTTTGTTATAAAATCCGTTTGTATTTAAAATAACGATTGCTTTTTTGTTATACCCTAACTGTTTTTGGACAATCATCTCTGATAATTCTTCCAGTGTTCCAAACCCGCCTGCAAGTGCAATTACAGCATCAGAGATACTGTCAAGCTTTGCCTTGCGTTCACGCATACCTTCAGTAACATGAAACTCATCACAGCCGTCTGTAAATACTCCCATATTCTGCAATTTTTCAGGCATAACACCGGTCAGCTTTGCCCCGTGAGTTTTAGCTGCTCCAGCACATGCCCACATCAGCCCAAGATTACTCCCTCCGTATACCATATCATAACCATTTTGGCCTAAAAGTCTTCCCAGCTCGGCAGCATCTTTGTAATATACAGGCTGTAAAAAGTTTGATGATGATGCAAACACACAAACATTCTTAATCATTAAATTCACCGCCTATCCTGTAATAGTACGAACAATATACACCTGTTCCATCTTCGGAACAGTCTTTTACTAGATTTTCCATCTGTTCTCCATAGCCGAATGGTCGAATTTTTCCCTCGTTATATATATAAATACCAAATATGTCTTTTCCCCATGTGTTTGGAGGCAAAATACCGTTTATATCAAACATCATCATAAACCACGGTAAATTACCGTCTCGTTTAACTATGTCCTTGATACCTACAATCTGTCTGCCGTTGTCCGAAAAATACAATTCATTAAATTTGTATATGTCATTTTTATGAACTTTGCTGCCATTCATATACTTAGGTTTATATCTTTTTGAAAGTTTTTCGGAATATTGAATTCTAAGATAAGGCTTTATTAGCTGCAATAAAAGTTTTTCTCTCTGCTCTGGTGTTTTTGCCTCAGCAAAACTTTTTAAAATTGCATCGGTTGCCTGCGCATTAATTACAGTAAACATATAGGAAACTTTATTGTATTTATCATTCCACTTTGATATAAGTCCTGCTTGAAAATAATTCTCAAACTTTACCGGCACAAGAAGCATAAATACTCCGAGAAGTACAAACAAAGTTATTGAATATTCAAGTTTCCAGAAGTTTTTTTTAATCATATTTGTTACGCCATATCAATTAATTTTTTTTCTTTAATAAGTTTGTCATAAACCCATGTAGGAACAAAGTTTTTACCAAGTATAATCTGACCGTTCATAATATTTGGAGTATGAAAATCAGAACCGCCGGTTACAATCAGTCCGAGTTCTTCTGCCATTGATGAGAAATATTCGACACATGCAGGTGAATGCTTTCTGTGATAAGCCTCAATTCCGCGCAAACCATAGTTCATAAGGTCTTTTATTAAAGTTTCCGCAATATCCAGATCATGCGGGTGTGCAATTACCGGGATACCGCCTGCATCATAAATAATTTCAACGGCATCTTGCGGAGAAACAGTTTTTCTCTGAACATATACAGGTGAATCTTCATGAATATATTTTGCATATGCATCCATAACGTTTGTTGTTCCGCCAACATTTGTAATTGCTTTGGCTATATGCGGACGTCCTATGCTTCCGCCCTCTGCAACAAGTTTTTTGATATCGTCAAACTTTATTTTTATCCCTTCCTTTTTGGACAAAAGTGCAATGATTTCTTTTGTCTGCTTGATTCTTGCCTGCTGCTGAGTTTTTAGCATAGCCTGAAAATCACTGTTTTCCGGATTCATAAAATACCCGAGAATATGAACTTCATAATTTTTGTATAATGTATTGACCTCAATTCCGCGAATAAGTTCTAATTTATCTTCAAGCCCTTTTTCTTTAATATGCTTTTTGGCAACATCATAAGCCAGTACATTATCATGATCGGTTATTGCAATCGCCTGAAGTCCGACATCTACAGCAGTGTCAACAATCTTTTCAGGCGAAAACACACCATCAGAATAATAGGTATGAATGTGTAAATCAGTCTTCATTGTCTCCCTCTTTATCATTATTACTACTACAAAAAATTCTTTTTATAGCAACAGTATGACCTGTCAAAGGGTTAATTTCCACTTCAACCGCATTCAATTGAACACTTTTACCGTCTGCTACGTCGTAACGTTCCGGAATACCAGTCATAAATCGTGCAAGGGAGGTTTTATATTCCATACCGATAACTCCGTCGGCAGCCCCGCAAAAACCTGCATCTGTTATGTATCCCATATTGTTTATAATACTTTCGTCTGCTGTCTGAACATGAGTATGAGTTCCGAAAAATGCGCTTACTCCCAGTTCAGAACAGTATTTCCCAAAACATATCTTCTCTGCGGTTGCTTCTGCATGAAAATCTACAATTACAACCGGCGTAATTTCTTTTAATCTTTTTATTTCTTCTGTTACTAAATCCCATTGAAAATCAACAATGTTTATAAATACTTTTCCCAAAATATTTATAACTGCAATTTGATATTCACCGCATTCAAAAATACGGCTTCCCACTCCTTTTGTTCCGACAGGATAATTTATCGGACGGATAAGCTTGTCTGCATTATCAACATATGTAAATATATCTCTCTTATCCCAGATATGATTACCTGATGTCATACAGCTAATACCGTATGAAATTAATTCATTATAATTTTTTTCGGTAAGCCCGAAACCATGTGATGCGTTTTCCACATTAGCAATGATGAAATCATATTTTTCTTTGTTTTCCGTCAAAAAATCACGAACCGCATATCGTCCCGGTTTGCCCACCATATCTCCGAAAAATAGTATTTTTATTGTTTTTTCATCACCTGACATTATATTTTCCTGTTTAAATAAGAGCAGGAAAAACCTGCTCTTATTTTGCTATTTCAGTTGTTCTGAATTCTCTTACAACCGTAACTCTAATTTGACCCGGATAATCCAGCTCATCTTCAATACGTTTTGCAACATCTCTTGCAAGTTTTTGTGACGCCAGATCATCAAACATTTCAGCCTGGACAATAATTCTAACTTCACGTCCTGCCTGTACAGCAAATGATTGCTTAATACCATCATAGCTGTTTACTATTTCTTCTATTTTCTGAAGACGTTTGATATAAATTTCCAGAGTATCGCGTCTTGCCCCTGGTCTTCCTGCTGAAATTGCATCTGCGATTTTAACCAGAACAGCTTCTATTGTATTTGCCACAACATCATCGTGGTGAGCTTCTATTGCATGAATAATTTCAGGCTTTTCGCCGTATCGTGATGCAAGTTCAACACCCAACTGAATATGAGTTCCTTCTTGAGTTTGGTCAACAGCTTTGCCAATGTCGTGTAAAAGGCCGGCACGTTTTGCAACAGCTTCATTCGCACCAAGTTCGGCAGCAAGCATTCCTGCAATATGACCGACTTCAAGAGAGTGTTTCAAAACATTTTGACCGTAGCTTGTTCTGTAATACAAACGTCCGAGAGTTTTGATAAGCTCTTTATTCAAGCCCATAACACCCATTTCAAATGCTGCATTTTCACCCTCTGTCCAAATTTTCTTTTCGATTTCTTCTCTGGCTTTTTCAACCATTTCTTCGATACGTACAGGGTGAATACGTCCGTCTACAATAAGTTTTTCCAATGCAAGCTTTGCAATCTCACGTCTTACAGGGTCAAAACTTGATAATACAACGGCTTCCGGAGTATCGTCAATGATTAAATCAACACCTGTTAAAGTTTCCAAAGCTCGGATATTACGTCCTTCACGGCCGATTATGCGGCCTTTCATTTCATCACTAGGCAAAGCAACAACAGAAACCGTTGTTTCCACAACCTGTTCAATCATACAGCGCTGCATTGTTGTTGAAAGAATTTCTTTTGATTTTTCAAGTGCTGTTTCTTTAATCTTTGCTTCATTCTCTCTTATTAACTGCATTTGTTCCTGAGCCAAATCATGTTTCAGCTGCTCAAGAAGCATATTCTTTGCTTCTTCTGCTGACATGCCGGCAATTCTTTCAAGCTCTGTTGTTTGTTTTTGAACAATTTCTGCAAGATAGTCTTCTTTTTCAAGAAGCTCGTCAAGTTTTCTTTGCAATTGCAAATCCTTATCAGTATACTCCTGAATTTTATCTTCGAGCATATCTTCGCGTTTTGCTAGTTTTTGTTCCTGACGTGCTAATTCTTGTCGGCGTTCTCTTTCTTCTTCATTTAATTTTTCTCTGTCATCTTGAAGCTCTTCTATTGCTTTGATTCGTGCTTCTTTTAGTAAAAGCTTCTCTTTTTCTTCTAAATCAAGGCGGTCTTTTTGAGTGCTTTGTAAAACACTTTTGACCTTGTTTTGCTGAATTATCAGCACAGCGATTAAGATTATTACCA
>CANUDF010000071.1 GCA_947857085.1 Candidatus Gastranaerophilales bacterium
CCACAACAAAAATTTTTACAAAATTGTTTAATTCCAAAAAATCTGTTAAATGTATGGGAGGCGGGAGCGTCGCCGAGAAAAAAATTTCTGCTCCCAATATTAAAGGTTTTACATTAGCGGAAGTGGCTGAGCCACGACAACACATTAGACATTGGTCTAAAGCTTTCACGTTGGCAGAAGTGCTAATTACTTTAGGAATAATAGGTATAGTCGCTGCTATGACTATTCCGACTCTTATTTCAAGTTATAATAAAAAAATTGTAGAAACAAATCTTGTAAAATTTTATTCGTCAATAAATAATGCTATTGCATTGTCTGAAATTGATAATGGCGGAGTAACAACTTGGGAAGCATATCCGGAAACAGCAGAAGGTAAAAAAAATTGGTTTGAAAAATATATTGCCTCCTATCTAAAAATAGCAGATTATGAGTTTTCAGGCGACAATAATATTATTATTAAATTCAATACGGGTGGAGCCCTTTATATACCCGGAACATCTATGGATTGGCAGTATTATCCGCGCTTTAGCGGAACTTTAGGCGGTCAGGCAGGAAAAGATTTATTTTATTTTAATTATGCTCCTAATGGAGATAGTTCCAGCCCCGATCAAGAAATTAATACTGTATATCTAAAAGGTAAGGCAGTAACTCCATACAAATATTCATGGGATGGAGAACTTGATACTTTACTTAAAAACTGTGCCGGAACAGGCAGTGTAAGCTGGGTTGGTGCGGGTGCATACTGTACGGCTTTGATTGAGTACAATAGCTGGAAAATTCCGGATAATTATCCTATAAAATTCTAATCTAATTCAGATAATTTTTTGTATAATTCAAGCTGTTTATCAGTTAAATTTTTAGGAATTACAATTTTTATGCGCGCATTTAAATTGCCGTACCCGCCGCTTTTTTTAGGCAGTCCTAAGCCCTTTAATCTAAGCATTTGACCAGATGAGGTTTTAGGCGGGATTTTAATGCCTATTTTCCCATGCAAAGTTTCAATATCTTTTTTTGTGCCTAAAACAGCTTCCGGTGGTGTAATTTCAACATCCTTTGTTAAATCGGTTCCGTCCATCTGATAACCGTTATCCTGCATGTGTAAAATCAAATATAAATCACCTTTTTGTCCGTATTCGTCGGTTTTGCCTTCGCCTTTGACGCGGATTTTTTGCCCTTCTTTTACATCAGCAGGAATTTTAACCTTGATTGATTTTTGTTCGGAACGGATGCCTGTACCGCCGCAGGCTGAGCAAAAACCGCCGCCTGGAGGGCACTGTGTGCATTTTTCCATTTGGTTAAATCTTACAGTAATAGGTTTTTGGTCAAATAAATCTTTTGCTGTTACATTTAATTTCATTGTAACATCTAGATTTGCCGGTTTCTGCTGTTTTCTGCCTTTACCTGCCTGTTGCGCAGCACCGCCAAAATCAAACCCGCCAAAATCCATACGGCTGCTTCTTGTTGATTGTCCTCCGCCCATCATATCACCAAATAGTGAGCTGAAAAAGTCAGAGAAGCCACCTAAATCCTGACCGCCAAAGTTAAATGTTTGATAACCGCCTTGACCGCCGCCAAAATTAAACTGTTCAAATCCCGGAGGAGGGGTGTATTCAGCACCGCCCTGCCAATTTGAACCTAAACTGTCATATCTCTGGCGTTTTTGTTTGTCACCTAATACTTCATAGGCTTCATTCACATCTTTAAATTTGCTTTCAGCTTCTTTTGTTTTGTTTACGTCAGGGTGGTATTTTCTTGCCATTTTGCGGTATGCTGATTTAATTTCAGCTTCCGTAGCATCTCTTTTGATACCCAATATATCATAATAATCTTTGTATTGCATAATTATCTCCTATTATTATGATAATATAAAATATGCAGAATAACTTAATAATTAACTTTTTTTTAATAAAAAAGCGGTCAATTGACCGCTTTTCATTTTTTATGCTGCATTTATTAGAACATCAAGCCTGCTTCGCGGGCTGCGTCAGCTAATGCTGCAACACGACCGTGGTATAAGAAACCTCCGCGGTCAAATACTACACATTCAACACCTTTTTCTTTAGCTTTTTTAGCAATAGCTTCACCAACTACTTTTGCAGCGTCAATGTTGCCGCCGTGAGCTAATTTTTCTTTAAGGTCTTTGTCAACTGATGATGCAGAACATATTGTTACGTGGTTTTCATCATCAATTAATTGAGCATAAATGTGTTTTGTGCTTCTATAAACTGCCAATCTTGGAAATTCAGCAGTACCTGCTAATTTTGTTCTGATTGATCTGTGTCTTTTTTGTACTTGCGGTTTTCTTTCTTTTTGTTTAATCATTTTAGTTTTTCCTTTCTAACCCAAACCTTCTTAAAATAACCAATTCTAAGGGTTCATGCGGGCTTATTTATTATTTCTTACCAGCTTTACCGGCTTTACGTCTGATGTATTCGCCTTCATATCTGATACCTTTTCCTTTGTATACTTCAGGCGGACGTTTTCCTCTGATTTCAGCAGCCACATCACCTACTGTTTGTTTGTTAGAACCTTTAACAGAGATTTTTGTGTTAGCTTCAACAGAGATTGTAATTCCTTTTGGAGGAACGATATCTACAGGGTGAGAATAACCCAATTGCATGTTCAAAGTTGTTCCTTGCATTTGAGCACGGTAACCAACGCCTTGGATTTCAAGTTTCTTTTCAAAACCTTCTTTAACACCGTGAACAGCGTTTGCAACAAGAGTTCTGAATAAACCGTATAATGCGTCGGTTTCTCTTGATTCACCTGCTTTTGATAAGATAATGTGATTATCTTCGATTTTTACTGCGATTTCAGGACGAACTACAACTGTTTCTTCACCCAAAGGTCCTTTTGCAGTAACAGTTTGGCCTTCGATTTTTACCTCAACGCCTTGAGGAATTTCTATTGGTTTTTTACCTATACGTGACATTTTAATTTCTCCTTTTGGTATATGTTATACAAATTTCAAACTTTTCTACCAATTATGTTTGAATAGTTAAGGGAGCGGCTAAGTGCCTAGTAGATGTAGCAAAGAACTTCGCCGCCGATGTTTTCTTTGCGGGCTTTTCTATCTGTCAATAAACCTTTGCTTGTTGATACGATTGCTACACCCATACCGCCTAATACCTGCGGCAAGTTTTTAGCTTTTGAGTAGCTTCTTAAACCAGGTTTTGAAACTCTTTCAAGTTTTGAAATGACAGGTTTGTGTTTTTCATCATATTTTAAAGTAATTGAAAGAGTTTTGAATTTACCGTCTTCTTTTACTTCATAATCAGTGATGAAACCTTCTGATTTTAATAATTTAGCCAATTCAACCTTTAATTTTGAAGAAGGCATAGAAACTGTTTCATGAGAAACAAGGCTTGCGTTTCTGATTCTTGTTAGCATATCTGCTATAGGATCTGTATTCATTTTTTCTCCTTTAACTCAGACTTACCCACAGTTCATAGGCAGTATCTGTTGTATTACACCGCTTACCAAGCTAATTGTTGCCATATTCAGGGTTAAGCTCTTTTAGCTTTTCCTGTACGGCGCACCCCGGCAGTTCGGAACTGTATTATTAAATTACCATAAAGCTATTTATTTTACAAGCTAAATATTAAATGATGTTACATAAAAACTATTATAGGGATATACAGCATTTTCTTTCTCTTTATTTGCGAGGTAAAGAGAAAGAAAACGCTGGCAAAAGAAAGAGAAACACGCGACCAAATGAAACGAGTGAGCATGGGGCACCCCTGCAACCCCGTGCAAGAGATATCAAATCCCGCGCCGTTGTCCTTAGGCGCGGGTGAACTATTGCAAACAAAGTTTGCAACGGCACGAAGTGCACCCGAAAGGGTCTTGCAATCCAAAGGATTGCTCTTCTACTATTGCGAGTTTTCTTTTCTTTCGTCTATTTCTTTTCTTTTGCCTCGCAATCAAAAGAAAAGAAATAGACAAGAGTCCTATAATAATTTTTATGTATTTGCAGATCTATATATTAATTGTAACAAAATGTAAATATGAATTTAAAAATAGCTGAAATCCAGTTATACTGCCTGTATGGTATGGTATGGTATGGTCGAAGTACGCATGTAGCAAGTCTTTTCGTTGTTATGTTTTAATAAATATGTAGGGACAAATAAAGAAAGGAAAAATTATGGCAGTTAATTCAGTTAATTCAATCAATTTTAATGCATCTTATCCAAAATATTTGGAAGACAAGAAAAAGCGTGCTCTCGCAGTTGCTATTCCTGCTTCACTGGCTACACTATCCGGTTCAGCTTGCTATTTTACTAAAAATTCGTTTGCAACAAAAAATCCTAAGTTGTTGTTTGCTTTAACAATGCTTACTTTTGTCGGCAGTTTATTCGGTTTTAGTTCTGCTGCAAAAGCCCAAAATCAGCTTAATAAATTAAATTCCCAAACTGATGTTTATGCCAAGCAATCTAAATTATCAAAATAAGACATTGATAGAGTTTATGCTAAATTATGTAATCCTGGTACTGCAATATCCGCAATTGATAAACTGAAACAAATGGGTTTGTTAGATGATAATGAGGCTGCGATTGCTATTGCAGGTAGCGTAAATCCTATAACAGCTCAGACAAATGCATTAATGCTAGTAAACAAGTTAAAAAATAATAAATAATGTTTAAATATAAAAAACAGACCTTAATTAAGGTCTGTTTTTTGCATAGTTATGCCAATGGCTAAAAAGCAAAAACTACCAGCTTGCTTTTGTAACACCGGGTAATAAACCTTGGTGAGCCATTTTTCTTAAACAAATTCTGCATAAGCCGAAGTCTCTGTGGAAACCGTGAGGTCTTCCGCAAATGCTGCATCTGTTATGAAGTCTTACTGTAGGGTATTTACCTGCTGCAGCAAGCATTCTTCTTTTTTCTTCTTTGTTTATCATCGCTTTTTTAGCCATGAATTTCTCCTTTATGTTCTTTGTAATTATATTCTAAGTCAGTTCTTGGATTTTGTCCAATTATTTTTTGAAAGGCATACCCAGTAATCTTAACAATTCTCTTGCTTCGTCATCTGTCTCTGCTGTTGTGATTACTGATACGTTCATACCCTTAACCAAATCAACTTCTTCATAAGTGATTTCAGGGAATAATGCTTGTTCTTTCAAACCTAATGTATAGTTGCCGCGGCCGTCAAAACTTTTAGGGCTTACACCTCTAAAGTCACGGATTCTTGGAAGAACTACACAGATTAATTTTTGCAAAAAGTCATACATTCTTTCGCCGCGTAATGTTACCATTGCACCAACCGGCATACCTTCTCTTAATTTGTAAGATGCGATTGATTTTTTAGCTTTTGTAACAACTGCTTTTTGACCTGCAATCTTTGTTAATTGTGCTTCAATTGATTCTGCTATCTTAGAGTTGTGAGAAGCTTCACCAACACCCATGTTCAAAACGATTTTGTGAAGTCTTGGAACCTGGTGGTCGTTTTTATAACCAAACTTTTCTTTCAAAGCTGATTTTACTTCTTCATCATATCTTTTCTTTAAACTTTCTGTTTTTGTCATTTTTCTTTTTCCTTATATTAAGATGATTGGCGCGAAACCACAAGGTTTCCGTTACACATCTAGCTGCTCACCACATTTTTTGCAAACACGAACTTTTTTACCGTCTACAACGCTGTGTTTGATTCTGGTCGGTTTTTCGCACGCAGGGCAAACTACCATAACTTTTGATGCATCCATTGGCGCTTCAAGTTTTACTAATCCACCTTGAACCCCTGCAGCCGGCATAGGTTTTTGTGCTTTGGTAACCATATTTGCGCCTTCTACAGATACTTTACCTTCAGAAGGGTATGCTTTTTTTACGTTACCTGTTTTTCCTTTGTCTTTGCCTGCAATTACGATGACTCTGTCACCTGTTTTTACATGCAAGCTTTTTTTATTTTTGTCTGTCATTTTTTTTCTCCTGATTTCATGGACTGACCTTGCGGTCTATTACATGTTAAATTACTTCCGGTGCCAATGAAACGATTTTCATATAGCCTTTGTCTCTTAATTCACGGGCTACAGGTCCGAAAACACGTGTTCCTCTAGGGTTACCGTCTTTATTGATAATTACTGCTGCGTTTTCATCAAATCTGATTACTGATCCGTCGTTACGTTTGATATCAGCTTTGGTTCTTACAACAACAGCTCTTACAACTTCTGATTTTTTAACAGCCATATTAGGTGTTGCATCTTTTACTGTCGCAACAATTTCATCGCCTACAGCTGCAAATTTTTTGTTGGAGCTTCCCATAACACGGATGCATAAAAGTTCTTTTGCACCTGTGTTATCTGCTACTTCTAGTCTTGTTTCTTGTTGTATCATTTTACTTTTCCTTTATTTTTTAAAGAATATTACTTTGACCTCTCATTACTCACTGGTAATGTTGTCCTCGGATTTATCCGATACTATTTTACTTTTTCAACTACTTCTGCTACAACCCAGCGTTTGCCGCCTGAAATTGGTTTTGATTCAACAATTCTTACGATATCGCCTTCGTTGCATACGTTTTCAGCATCATGTGCTTTGTAGTGTTTGTTAGATTCAATAATCTTTTTGTATTTTGGGTGTGGTTCATAATCAGCTACTTTTACAACAACTGTTTTGTCCATTTTATTGCTGATTACCATTCCTTGTTTTTCTTTTTTAGGCATTTTGT
>CANUDF010000072.1 GCA_947857085.1 Candidatus Gastranaerophilales bacterium
TTCTGTTTCATTAGGCATTTCAGCATTTTCTGTCATAGTCTTTTCCTTACATTTAATAAATCTTACACCACTACTTTAAAAAATATTACAATATATTTATTTATTTGTATTTTTATAACGATATATTAACCTAAGTAAAGAAAAATTGCAAGCCTTTTTCAAAAAAATCTGTACAATTTTTATACTTGAGAAGTAATAATCTGCCTAAATTTTTCAAGATCTTCAGCCGTATCAATACCAACAGGTATAAAATCAACTACACTGGTCTTAATTTTCATACCATTTTGCAATGCTCGCAATTGTTCTAAACTTTCGGAAAGTTCAAGAGTACTTTGTGACATTTTTGTCATTTTCTCCAGTGCCTCTCTTTTATATCCATAAATACCTAGATGCCCGTAAAAAGTAGCATGTCCTTCGTTTCGTTCAAATGGTATTTTTGAACGTGAAAAATATAAAGCATAGCCATTATTATCAACAACGCACTTAACTAGATTGGGATTCTCAATATCTTTGCGATCTCGCAAAACTCTTATCAAAGTTGAAATATCAGCATTTTCATCATCACGTACATTTTTTATAACTTCATCTATACTTTCAGGTCTGATTAAAGGTTCATCACCTTGCAGATTAACAACGTAAGATATTTCCGGATGACGTTCCATAACCTCCTGAATTCTATCACTGCCGCAGTTATGAGCTTCTGAAGTCATTTCTGCCTCTGCTCCAAACATAAGACAAGTTTCTAAAATTTCCTCATTATCTGTCGCGATTATTACCCTGTCCGCAAGTGAAGCTTTAACAGCTTTTTCAAAAACCCATTGAATTATAGGTTTACCGTTAACTTCAATCAATGGTTTTCCTTTTAACCTGCTTGAGCCATAACGTGCCGGTATAATAATTGCTGTATTTCCCGCCATAATTTATCTCCTTACTACAAAGCCAGTCCACTGGTTTATATGATTTTCCTCAATAATACTTAAATTATATTCCTTTAATGCCTCAAGAACAACATTTTTTTTCTCATCCAAAATTCCGCTTAAAACAAGCAATCCATCGGGTTTCAATAAGTTCTTTAAATCTAACATTATTTCAGCTAATACATTATGCAAAATATTTGCCATAACAAAATCAAATTTCTTTTTAATTTTATCTGCGGTATTATGCTCAAATGTACATTCAACAGTGTTTTTAAGGGCATTTTCTCTTGCCACATCAATAACAGTTTCATCATTATCGCATCCGTATACAGATTTGGCACCAAATTTCATAGCGCAAATTGCAAGAATACCAGAGCCCATTCCAATATCTGCGACTTCAGAATTTTTTTTCATATATTTTTCAACTGCCTGCATGCATAACTGTGTAGTAGCATGGGTTCCTGTACCAAAAGCGCAACCAGGTTCAAGCCGAATAATAACCTCACCGGATTTTGGTTCATAATCAAGCCAATCGGGAACTATAACTATTTTTTCGCCGATACGTGTAATATCCCACTTTTCTTTCCATTTTTGCGACCAATCCTGATTTTCTTTTTCTTTTAAAATATATTCCCAGCTGCCAAGCTGCTCATCGGAAAATCCTCTTTCTTTAAGCTGCTGCCTGAATTTTTTCAAAAAACTTGAAACATCTGCATTTTCTTTTAAAAATACTTTAAGTGTTCCCTCTGTTGTCGAAACTAATTCCAAATCTTTATAAGTTTCTTCTGCAAGAACAACCCCCTCGCAAGGTAAATTTGTAAAACAAGCTTCTGAAATAATATCTTCAATTTCAGGATTAATTTTTATAAGCAATTCATAATAAGTATTCATTTATTCTAAGAAAGCACCCATTTTTCTGAATTTATCATAACGCTGAGTTTTCAATTCATCTTTTGAAAATTTATCCAGTTCGTCCAGACTGGAAAGAATAGTGCGTTTCATTTCTTCTGCCATATATTCATAATTTGAATGAGCACCACCTACAGGTTCCTTTATAGCGCCATCAATAATATCATGTTTCATAAGATCAGGGGCAGTAATTTTTAAAGCTTCAGCAGCTTCATTATTTTTAGACGCATCACGCCAGAGAATTGAAGCACATCCCTCAGGTGAGATAACAGTATAATAAGCGTGCTCAAGCAAAAATACCTTATTTGCAACAGCTAATCCTAAAGCACCTCCAGAACAACCCTCACCGGAAATAATTGCAATAACAGGAACTTCCAATTTTGCCATTTCCCGCAAATTAACGGCAATAGCAGAGCCCTGTCCTTTTTCTTCAGCACTTATACCAGGGTAGGCACCAGGCGTATCAATAATTGTAACAATAGGAATATTAAATTTATCAGCATGTTTAAATAATCTTAAAGCTTTACGATATCCTTCAGGCTGAGGCATACCAAAATTATATTCAAGGTTTTCTTTGGTAGATTTACCTTTCATGGTACCGATAATCATAACAGGACGGCCATTAATTCTTGCAAGCCCTCCGATAATGGCTCTGTCATCCATACCTTCACGGTCACCGTGAAGCTCTATAAAGTCTTCACACATTAAATTAACATAATCAAGAAAATTCGGTCTTTCCGGATGTCTTGCAATCTGCATTTTTTGAGACGGCTTCAAATTAGAATATAGTTCTTTTCTATAATCATCAGCCTGCTGTTCAAATGTTTCAATTTCTTTATTTAAATCCATGCCGGACTCCAAACTTATTTTTTTTAGTTCCTCAATCTTTTCCTGAATTTCCATTATAGGCTTTTCAAAATCCAAAATTGTAGACATTATTACCTCTATTAATTATTCATACTATGCATTGACAATATATTTGCCAAAGTCTTTCTCAGATCTTTACGTGAAGATACAACATCAACCTGTCCGTACTTTAACAGATACTCTGCTGTTTGGAAATCGGACGGAAGTTTTTGCCTGATAGTTTGTTCAATAACACGTCTGCCGGCAAATCCTATACGGGCCCCCTGCTCAGCAACAATAATATCACCGAGAGTTCCGAAACTTGCAGTAACACCGCCGAATGTAGGCTCTGTTAACAAATTAATATATAAAAGACCAGCATCATCTAACCTTGCGCAAGCACAAGAAGTTTTTGCCATTTGCATTAAACTCAATGCGCTTTCCTGCATTCTTGCACCGCCTGATGATGTAATTGCAAGAACAGGAAGCCTCAATTCAATAGCTTTTTCAATAATTCTTGTAACTTTTTCACCGACTACACTACCCATAGAACCGCCCATAAAATCAAAATCCATAATGGCTGCGGCAACTTTATTACCCTCAATAGAAGCTAAGCCGGTAATAACAGCCTCATCAAGTCCTGTCTTTTCATGAGCCTTAGCCAATCTATCTTTATAAGGTTCCGTATCAACAAAATTCAAAGGATCTGTAGGTTTAACTTCAGAAAAAAGTTCTTCAAAAGAATTTTCATCAAATAATTGTTTAATACGCGTACGTGCATTTATTCTAAAATGGTAGTCGCAAACAGGGCAGACCATCATATTATCTTCTATATCAGATTTTAGCAGCTGTGCATCGCAATGAACACATTTTGTCCATAAATCAGGATTTTCAACGACCTCTGCCTTAGCTTCAAGAGCACGACGCTGTATTTGTGCTTCTTTACGCTTTTCAAACCAATCTTGAACTGTCATAATATTAAAATTTCCTTATATCCCTAAATATTTAATCTAAAAACATTATACACAAAAAATAAAACTTATCAACACAGTAGCAAATTTTAACATTTACAGGTATTACATAAAATATGCGCATAAATTTTAATTCACAAACCTCATTTGAGGGAATCTATATAAAAAACAAGAATGGTGTAAAAATCTTTGATGATTTTACGTGCCGTGCAAAAGATGAAAACTACTCGATGCACACAGTAACAATTGCTGAACGTGAACGGCACAACCATAATAATTACAATATTAATTTTGAAAATGAAGAATTGGGACTGACAGCAACGCAACATGTGGCACTTTACCCCAAATCAGATTACTTATTCATAGATACAATGGACTCAAATTATCAAAATTTTGGACTTGGAACATGTATGCATTTAATTAATATAATGGAAATGCTTGAAAACAATATTAATAAAATTGATCTTCATTCAACTTTTTCAGCAATCCCGTTTCATACCAGATTAGGCTTTCAACCCACTAATAAATGGGATGAAGGGCTTTCAGTAAATATTGAAAAAATTAAGAATAACGATTATCCAGAACTTAAAAGCTATAGTGAAAGTGCAAAACAGTTACTTGCTGCCAAATTTTCATATCCTTCAAAAACTATTCTAGGTAATAAACTAATGTATAACTATACAATAGATGCAATAAAAATTCTACCGCGCGAGGAGTTGGAAAATTTATTCAGCAGGGCAACACACATGCGCTTAAAATCGGAGGACGTTATTAAAAATAGGGAGTTTTACAACGAACTTTTTCAAAAATACAACATTGATTACGGGATAGATGAACAATAATGATAAACAAAGTAAATCCGATTACATTCACTTCACTTAAAATGCAACAAAAAGGCTCGTTAATTGTACCTGAAAATCTAACCTGTAAAGATAAAAATAATAATCAATATAACATAGTTTACGAAGAAGGTCATGATAAAATTTTTATAATAGAACACGGTCGTTTTGAAATGGGATCTAATAAGTTCAGCGTTAAAGACGATGTTCTTTACGGTAAATATTTATTGGTTAACTCACCAAATGAAAGACTTGGACTCGGTACTGTTTTACATCTGACTAAATTAATAGAGTTAATGGAAAATGATTTGTCTGCAATAAAACTCAGCTCATTACCAACGGCAGTATTCTTTCATGGCAAATTCGGATTTAAAGCTGACATAAAAAGCTTGAAAGAGGCCAATTATGTTCTAAGTTCCATTATACCTTTTTGCTTTGAGCACGAAAAATTTATTTCGGCTTCAGGCAAAGCAGTAAAATTATTTGCCTCAGGCTTGAGAGAAAAGGATGAATATATATGTAAAACAAATAAAATTTTTAATGAAGTTCTGGATGTATGCAGAACTTCAAAAGACATTGATTTAAGCAGTATAAGATTTAGAGACGACATTTTTGACCAGTCTCTTTTGTATAATATGAAGCTTACTCGCGAAGATATTCTTGCAAACAAAGACTTTTATAATAATTTGTTTAAAAAATACGATATAGATTACCAAATAGATTAATTATCTTTTGGTTTTGAAAAAAACTTCCTCATGTCTTCGGGGATTTGAACATTTTGAATAGCAAGATGATATTTTCTTAAATTTGCTATTGATTCCTGCTCATCCAGCAGGTCTCTTTTAGGTATAAAATGAGCGGTATTTGTTTTTAAATCTAAATTTCCTGCTTGTTTTTCCATTATACGTACAATTATTTCATCAATATCTGAACCTGAAACAGAATATCTTGAAGCTATTTCCTGAACTGAGGCACCTTGCGGGAAAGTATACAGCCAATTCAATGTCAATACATCGCAGGAAGAAACCGACAAAATTCCTTTCTGGTGCGGAGTATACATAATATCTTGCGGAAAAGGACTATGCCCGAGTCCTAAAGCATGACCGATTTCATGAAGTATAGTGTGGTAAACCTCGCCGTCATCCATATAATCTCTATGGATTAAACCGTCGGTTAAACCAATATTAACTTCCGCACTGTATAATCTTTTAGCACTGTCATAATCAAAATAACAGTGTCCTAAGGCCTTTCTTTCAACTCTCTTCCAATCAACGTTAATTTGGGATTCCAAAAGAGTATTAACAACAGTAAAAGAAACCTTCCCTCTAGTTGCACTCTGCCACGCGTCAAGAGCTTTTCTTACCATGGCACGGTAACGGCTGTCCTGACCTTGTTTTGAATAAAAATTCATTGGCGCAATATAAACTTTCAACGGCATTTTACAAGACCAGCGCATAATTTTACCGTTACGTAAAGATTCTTGTAAATAAGTTCTCTTTTTCATAATCCTATTGTATATGATTTTTACATACAGGGCAAGAGATTAAAGCTAGTTCAAAATATTATCTTGACAAAATCTGAAAAATAATATTTAATTGAGGAAAGAAAAGGAGGAATATACTATGAAAACGATTACTACAAAAGCGGTTCAGACAGTCACCCCCCCCCGAGTTCTACGTCTGGTTTAAGTTTTAAAGGTTTTACATTAGCTGAAGTGGCTGAGCCACGACATCACTTTAGACATTGGGCTAAAGGTTTTACACTTGCTGAGGTTTTAATTACTTTAGCAATTATTGGGGTTGTTGCTGCTTTGACTATTCCTACTCTGGTCGCTAATTACCAGAACAAAAGCTGGAATACTGCGGCTACTGTCTTTGAAAGAAAACTTGAAGAAGCGCTTAAAACTATGAACACTCAACAAACTCTTGCAGGGTATAAAAACACTGAAGACTTTGTTAATGAGTTAAGCAAACATTTTAAAATTACTAAGATATGTAAGAATGATTCACTTACTGATTGTTTTGAAGATAAAGTCTACTGGGGTACAGAAAATGAAGAAATAGAGATTTCCACTATTAAAAATGCAAGCAAGTTTGGTCAAAAAGATTGGGATACTGAAACTATAGGA
>CANUDF010000073.1 GCA_947857085.1 Candidatus Gastranaerophilales bacterium
TACAGGCGGTTTGCTTAGGTGATTAAGAACTTTTCCCCTCTCCCCTGTGCGGGAGAGGGCTAGGGTGAGGGGTTATCAAAGTATGAATTGCCACGGTTTCACCGTGATGCGATTACTACGCAGACTTACGTCTGCTCGTAATGACATGGGAGTGCCAACCAATATTGTCAGCATGACTACGTGCGTAGCACCGCGTTTTTTCAGAGAATAAACTTAAAAGACCACGATGTGGTCTTTTTTTCATGTTTAAGTTATAATAAAAACGAACATTAGAAGTGTATAACAATAAAAAGCGTTTAGGAAGAACGCAGGAAAGGAAAATTATGACAATTCCAGAAACTCACAAAACTCAATTGGAAATCGGCGGAAAAACCGTTACAATTGAAACAGGGAAGTATGCACAATCAACTAACGGTTCGGTTACAGTAAGATGCGGCGACACAATGCTATTTGTTCACTGTGTTGTATCAAAAGAACCGCGCGTTGGTATAGATTTCTTCCCGTTATTAATCGACTATGAAGAAAGAATGTCTTCAATCGGACGTATCCCGGGCGGTTACAACCGTTCAGAAGGTAAAGCAAGCGACAAAGCTATCCTTGTGTCTCGTTTAATCGACAGACCAATCAGACCGCTTTTCCCTAAAGGATACAGAAATGATATACAAATCGTAGCTCAGTTATTCAGTTATGATCAGCAAAACCAGCCTGATACTCTTGCAATGTTAGGCGCATCTTTTGCATTAATGCTTTCAGGCGCACCTTTTGAAGGACCTATCGGTGCGGTAAGAGTTTCAAAAGACGAAAATGGAAACTTAATAGCTAACCCGACTCACCAGCAGGCTGACAAATCAGACTTAGACATTGTTGTAGCAGGTACTCACGACAGCGTAATTATGGTTGAAGCAGGATGTAAATTCGTAACAGAAGACGATATTATGGCTGCTGTTGAATTTGCTCAAGTTGAAATCAAAAAACAATGCGAAGTCCAAGAAGCCTTTGCAAAAGAATGCGGTGTTGTTAAAGAAGAATTTGTAAACCCTTACGATACAACAGAACTTAAAAATATAATTCATGAAACAGCTCATGATATGATTTTTGACGCATATCACAACTTTGACAGAGCTTACAGACAAGAAAAACTTGACGAAGCTAAAAAACTTGTTAAAGAAAAAATCGACGCTTTACCCGAAGACCACTACATTAAACAAATTATTGAAGAAACAGGCATTGACTTTGTAGCGGAAGAATTCAAAAACGCAGAAAAGAAAATTATGCGTACAATGATTTTGGATGAAGGTGTTCGTGCAGACGGCAGAAAACCGCATGAAGTTCGTCCTATCTGGTGTGAAGTCGGCGTTATACCGCGCGCACACGGTTCAGCAGTATTTACAAGAGGTCAAACTCAGGTATTATCAGTTGCAACACTTGCAGGCCCTGGTATGAAACAGGAGCTTGACGGCGTTGATCCTGAAACCGAAAAAACATATATGCACAAATACATCTTCCCTGGATTTTCAGTAGGTGAAGTAAAACCTTTAAGAGGTCCTGGACGCCGCGAAGTCGGCCACGGAAACTTAGCAGAGCGTGCTAATGTTCCGGCACTTCCGTCACAGGAAGAATTCGGTTACACAATAAGAGTAACCTCAGATGTACTGGAATCAAATGGTTCAACATCAATGGCATCAACTTGCGGATCATCAATGGCATTAATGAACGCAGGTGTTCCGGTTAAATGTATGATTGGCGGTGTTGCAATGGGTATGATTACCGAAGAAGGCAAAGAACCAGTTGTTTTAACAGATATTCAGGGCATTGAAGACTTCCTCGGCGATATGGACTTTAAAGTTACCGGTAACGACACAGGTATTACAGCGCTTCAAATGGATATGAAAGCAAAAGGTATTGCAAACGATACATTACGCCGAGCATTACAGCAGGCTAAAGAAGGCAGACTGCACATCTTAGGCGAAATGAGAAAAGCAATTACCGAACCGGGACCGTTGTCACCGTTTGCACCAAGCATTACAACAATGACAATTCCGACAGAAGATATCGGAACAGTTATCGGACCTGGCGGAAAACAAATCCGAGCAATCATTGACGCTTCCGGTGCCGAAATTGACATTCAGGATTCAGGTGTTGTGACAATCACATCTAATGATCAGGAAGGTGCTGAAATCGCTAAGAGAATGATTAAGGAACTTACTTTCAAACCTGAAGTAGGTATGGTTATGAAAGGAAAAGTTGTAAGAATTATTCCTATAGGTGCGTTTGTTGAACTTTGCGGCGGTAAAGACGGTATGGTTCATATTTCACAGGTTTGCAATGAAAGGATTGAAACCATTGAACCGCACTTGAATATCGGTGACGAAGTCGTTGTCAAAATTGTAAAAATTGATGACAAAGGCAGAGTTAACCTTACAATCAAAGGTGTTACGGACGAAGAAAAGGCACAGTTTAACTAATAATTAAAAAGCCTCCCGTTGGGAGGCTTTTATATTAAATATTCCTTAAAAATTGTGTTGTGGTAACGTCACGATAATTTAAAAGCTTGAAATATAATTCCGGATCATAGGGTTTTATATATTGGTCCATAATATCAAGATACATTCCACCCATAAGGACAAACATTTCTTCATGATTTTGACATAACTCTAATATTAAACGAGATATCTTTGAATTTATTATATTTTCATCGGCATCTTTATCAATAAAATACCGTAATGTAGTATTATCAGGGGCTACACAAATTTTACTGAGAATATTCATTAAAATTTTTTTAAGGTCAGGATGACGTCTCACTGCGGCCATAGAGGCATTATATAACGGAGTGGTATCTTTTTGGGGGTAATTTATAAGACAGTCTGTCAATTTCATGATAATCTTATTGCGTTCCCGCTGAGATAAAGGTGTACTGTATTTTTTTATACGGCTTTCAATAAAGTTTTGCTGCTGAGGAGATAGTTTATTGACACCCAACAAATAAAGTCCGTTTTTCAGTTCATCAATAGACAAAAAGGCTATTTCTTTTTGTTTTAAATCTTTTATATTTTTTTCTAATCGTTTATATACATATTCAAATGCTTCATTTTCATCCTTGCTGCAAATTTCTTCGGGAATAACACCGTCAGCTTTCATTTTGTTATATTCCTCCAAGAGTATGGATTTCATAGTGTTTTCATCAGGAAGGTGTAATTGTGATGTTAATTCCATTAATACCTGATTTAATACTATAACATACTTTTTATTTTTATCGAAAAAGTCATTTTGAACAGCGTTAGTAATTTCCTGTACCTTTTTAGCTGGCATTAACTGTGCTCTAATACCTGCAACAGATTTTTTATTAAATTCATCTTTTTCTTCCTGAGTCATATTTTTATCAAATGTGACAAAGTCATATTCATTTAACATATTTTCTGTGTTATAAAATAAAGACAGCAAATATTCTTCAGTGACCAAAGGATGATTTAACATAAAGTTATATAACT
Source organism: Candidatus Gastranaerophilales bacterium (assembly GCA_947857085.1). Taxonomy (GTDB): domain Bacteria; phylum Cyanobacteriota; class Vampirovibrionia; order Gastranaerophilales; family Gastranaerophilaceae; genus SIG32. The sequence goes on from CANUDF010000073.1 coordinate 3,489, forward strand.
TATTAGCATAAGATACGGGGAGATTAGCATATTCTGAATGGATTTTGCGTTTGAGCATTTCTTCAAGATTTGCAACAATCGAGATATATGTATCCTCATCTAATTTAAAGTTATAAGTTTTCCCGTTTTGGCTTTGCACTTCTTTTTCCAATGCTTCATTAAAACTCAGATGTTCATCCTGTACAGCTTCTTCAATTTTGTCAACTTTAACATCAATGTTTTCAGCATTTTCCTGTAAACTTGCAAACATTTCATCATATTCAGCCTGAATACGGTCATGTTCCTGCTGGCGTAAAACTCTGTTCGGTTTAATATTTCGGGCATATTCCAAAAGATCCTGAAATTCTTCGTTATTCCCGTCAACGCCATAGGCATCAAAAAATAATCTTATTGTTGAAGACATAACTTTTGAACGAACTTTGGCAGCGTCAGGAATTTTCCAGTATTCCGTAAATTTTTCTTTTTGAGATTTTGACAAATTTTCATAATTATTGAAAAAGTCTTTCATATCTTCTGATACATGAAGTTTTTCCAGAACTACAGAGTTAATTTCACCCATATATTGAGCAACAAAGTTAAGAGTTTCAGAATTTCTCAAATTATGTTTTTTAAATTGTTTTTCTGTCTTCGCTTTATCTCCCATACCGTCGATGAGTGCTTCAGACATTTTTTCTATTTCCCAATCTTTAACATCTGCAAATTTATTTGCGGTGGCACTAGGTTTTACCGGCACAGCAGAACGGTTATTGCCTGATTGCAAACGGTTGCTATCTGATTGATTTTCTATCTTTCTTGGAATAAAAACATAAGGAAAGTCTTCGCGTGTTGCAATAAAAGATTTCCAGAAATCACCTTTAGGGAAATGAATGCCGAAAGCTTTCAAATCAGTATACTGAATATCACTAAGCCCTTTGTATACAACACTTTTGTCTTTATGAAAATCTTTATTAATCTCTTTTAATGTTTTGCCTTCTACATAAATCTTTTTGAGAACATACATACCCAAATCATCTTTGCCGTTTTTAAATAGAGATTTTTCAGCAAAATCTTTATCTTCACGAAGCAGAGCAAGTTCTCCTAAAATACCTGTCCTTGCTTTTCTTGATGATTTTGAGTGCAAGTCTTTAAATAAAGGTTCATCAGGAAACGCTTCTTTTACCTGTTCAAGGGTTTCCATATAAGCAATCGGGCCGAATACCTCTTTCATAGCCTGTGCAGGCGGAATTGTTTTTCTGAAATCATGCTGGCTTGGATTATAAATATACCTGTGAAGCGTTACAGGCATACCGTTTTTGTTAAAATCCTGTTCGTAAAAATTTTCAGGGGTTCTAAAAAGTCTTGCTCCGAAAGCGACGTTATAATCTTTGTACGCTATAGGATTATAAGAATAATTCTGTTGAATATTGTTATTCTGGTTTTTCTTGTATTGTTGATTGTTGTTTTTAAACGTAAATAAAGCGGGTGTAAATTGTACTTTCATTTAGTATCATCCTATATTTGTGCACAAATGTAGTAAACCTCTGAACAGAAAATTTTGCGTAATATAAAAGAAAGTTTAATATAATTTAACATTTTTATGCTAATATAATTTTGTAAAAGGGGAATAAATATGTTTGATGTGATAACAATCGGAAGCGCAACAATGGACGTATTTGTAGAAAGTGACGACGCAAATATAGTTTCAGTACGCAGAAAAGATAAAAAAACAGAATTTATGAGCTATCCTTACGGCTCAAAGCTTGAGATAACGGATTTTGATTCACAGGTCGGCGGCGGCGGAGTAAATACAGCCGTAAACTTTGCTAATTTAGGATTTAAGACAAGTGCTATTTTTAAAGTAGGAAACGATATTTATTCCAGAGGTATTTTCAAATCATTTGAAGATAAAAACGTTGACCTTTCAAATGCAATACAAAGAGATGACGTAAGCACAGGTTTTTCAATTATTTTAACAAGCTTTGAGGGTGACAGAACTGTTTTAGCGCACAGGGGTGCAAATGCCTTAATAAAAAAAAGCGAGATAAATTTTGAAGCAATAAAAAATTCAAAACTATTGTACATTGCCCCTTTAAACGGAGACAGCAATAAAGTTTTGGACGATATCGTAAACTTTGCAAATGAAAACGGAACATTTGTATGCTTTAATGCCGGTACAACAAGTATTAAAAAAGGATTTAATTATCTCAAAAAAATTATAGAAACAGCACAAATCGTTGTAATGAACAAAGAAGAAGCCTCAATGGCAACAGGAATAGAAATAAGGCCTGACACACGCCTTGAAAAATTTTCTGATAAACTTATCCACCCGGACTTGCAGGATATGTTCAAAAAATTAAGGGTTTCAGAATACCAGATAATCGTAATCACAGACGGCGGAAACGGTGCATTTGCTTATGACGGCAAAAACTATTACCACTGCCCGATATTTGACGGTCCTGTAGTTTCAACCCTCGGAGCAGGCGACGCATTTGCATCAACTCTTTGTGCGGCACTTCAAAGGACTAACAGAAACATAGGTAAATCATTGATGTATGCTTCTGTAAACTCTGCCGGCGTTGTTTCCAAATTTGGCGCAACACAGGGACTTTTAACATTTGAAGAAATAGAGAAAAAATTATCAGAAAACATTGATTATCACTACGAAGTAATCGAGGGATAACCAAAATCTATTTACAAAAACAGAAAAAACGAGTATAATAAAAAGGTACACAATTATTATGGAGGATTTAAGAATGGGTGTAAATACGCACTATCACTACTTTGCTAGCAGGGGGGGGGGCAGTAGCACATCCTCGCGTTGCTTTCTTGACTTTTTTAATTTCCTTAACTATAATTCTATTAATGGTAAGTATAGTTTCGGAGGTTACATGAACAAATCTGGTTTTACGTTGGCTGAGGTACTTATTACTTTAGCTATTATCGGCGTTGTTGCTGCTTTGACTA
>CANUDF010000074.1 GCA_947857085.1 Candidatus Gastranaerophilales bacterium
TTTCAGAACCCCATTGCAGCCTAAGTTACGATTATCGAAAGGTGAAATCAATAATGCGTAATGACAAGTCAGACCCGTCAAATATTGTTTGTTCATAGCAATAGTTGACCACAATGAGGTTGTGGAAACAGTATAAAATATATTATAGAAAAGCTCTCTAAAACTTAAAGAACAGTAACCCCCCCCCGGTTCTGAGCTGCAGTCATAACAAGGGCTTTGGGCATTACATTATTTAAAAAAATCTTTTCCATTTCTTTTTTAGTCATGACTTTATTATATATATTTTTCTACTTTTGTCAATATCAAACTTTAAAATACATTATCTGTTGCAGATTTTGTTTAAAAACTATATAATATAGTTGTGAATGAGAGATTAAAAGAAAGCCTTAAACTGCTTCCGTCATTACCGGGCTGTTATCTTTATTACAACAAGGATAACGAGATAATTTATGTAGGTAAAGCAAAAATCCTTAAACGCCGTGTAAAAAGCTACTTTACCAAAAAACACGACAGCGTTAAGGTTCAGGTGCTTGTTTCGCAAATCGACAGGCTTGAATATATTATTACAAATACGGAAGTGGAAGCTCTAATCCTTGAAAGCCATCTGATTAAAAAGCATAAACCGCGTTACAATATTCTTTTAAAAGATGATAAAAAGTATCCGTATTTTTTGATTACGGATGAAGATTTTCCGCGGATTTCAATAGTGCGCAAAAAGAATTTAAACCCTGAAAAAGGACGCTACTACGGCCCTTATACAGATATTAGGGCAATGCACTCAACACTTGATTTTTTAAAGAAAATTTTTCCCCTGAAACAATGCAGAACCCCGAAATTCAAAGACAGACCATGCCTGTATTACCAAATCGGAAGATGTCTTGCCCCATGCCAGAATAAAGTTACAAGCGATGAATACAAAGCGGTTGTACATCAGGCTGAATTGTTCTTATCCGGCAAACAATCAGAGTTAATGAAACAGTTAATGGAGCAAATCCAAAAATACTCCGACAGCTTGCAGTTTGAAAAAGCCGCAAGACTACGCGACAGTTATCTTGATTTGAAAAAAACTCTTGAAAAGCAAAAAGTTGTTTATGAAAATACCAAACTTAACGAAGACGTTATTGCACTTGCAGCTGATGAGGGAATTTTTGCAATTGTAATCCTTATGGTTCGCGAGGGCAGGCTTATTGATAAAAAAGATTTTGTATATGAGGTTGAAGAAGACGACCGCACAGAATTTTTTGCAACTTTCTTTAAAGAATACTACAGTACTCTAACTCTGGGCTATCCTGACAAAATCGTTTCCAATGAGCTTGAAGCAGTCGGTGACAAGGCGCTTTATGAAGAATGGCTTGAAATTCTTGCGCAAAAGAAAGTTAAAATAAGTTACGGCAAATCCGCTCAGGGCAAAGAGCTTCAAATGCTTGCAGATAAGAATGCCGACGTCGTGCTTCAAAATGCTAAAATTACAAAAATGGCAAAAATCCGTGATGATTTTAACATAATAGGTGCATATCTGGCGGAAAAACTTCATCTGAAAAACTTCCCGCACAGAATGGAATGCTATGATATTTCACACATTCAGGGAACAAATACCGTTGCTTCAATGGTTACTTTTATAAACGGTGTTAAGAAAAAATCCGAATACAGAAAGTTCAAAGTTAATTCCACCGAGGGTAAACCCGACGACTTTTTATCAATGAAAGAAGTTTTAACAAGACGTCTTACAAGATTGGGAGAAGAAAAGTGGGAAAAACCTGATTTAATCATAATTGACGGCGGTAAAGGCCAGCTTTCAAGTGTAATGGAAATTATAAAAGATCTCGGCGTGGCTGATATTGACGTTGTGAGTTTGGCAAAGCGCAATGAAGAAGTCTTCTTACCCGGTAAATCAAAACCCGTCATTCTTCCTCGGAATTCAAGCGCCCTATTTTTATTTCAAAGAATTAGGGACGAAGCACACCGATTTGCAATAACCTATCACAGACAGCTTCGGGCTAAATCAATGAAAAACCAGTAACTTATTCTACACCCTGTGCTTTACCGATATTTTTTTCCTGACGCCTGTATACGTCTCGAAGTTCTTCTCTGTTGCTTCCCCTATCCATCCAACGGTATACATACCTTTCATCAGGCCCCAAACCGCCCGAAAGTTTTTCACCGGTGATTAAGCTGAATGTTGCTTCTGACATCCCTATTGTTACAATTATTTGAGGTATTTTTGTTGTTCTCGGATCTGCAACTTCGATTTTTAAATTGTTATATCTGTATTTTTTTATATCGTTTGCTGAGTGTGCGTCCTGATTTTCTGCGATAAATTCTTTTAAAGAACGAGATAATTCATTTAATGTTTTTGCCATAACTATTAAACCCTAATTATTTAAACTATGAATAGGGGCAGGAATTCTGCCGCCGCGGCACACAAATTTCTCGGAAGAAAGTTTATTTACCGGCATAACAGGTGCTTCCCCTAGAAGTCCGCCGTAAACAACCTTGTCGCCCACACCTTTTCCTACAACAGGTATAATTCTTACGGCAGTTGTTTTTTTATTAATCATACCAATTGCCATTTCATCAGCAATAATACCCGCAATTGTTGATACAGGTGTATCTCCGGGGATTGCTATCATATCAAGCCCTACAGAACAAACCGATGTCATGGCTTCCAGTTTATCAAAAGTTAAGTAACCCTTTGAGGCAGCTTCTATCATGCCTGCATCTTCTGATACAGGTATAAAAGCACCTGATAAACCTCCCACATGGGAACTTGCCATAATACCGCCTTTTTTCACCGCATCGTTCAGCATTGCAAGTGCTGCTGTTGTACCATGTGCACCTGCATGCTCCAGACCCATTGCCTGAAATATTCCTGCTACGCTATCACCTTCGGCAGGTGTAGGAGCAAGTGATAAATCTATGACCCCGAACGGAACCTCAAGACGTTCTGCAAGTTTTCTGCCTATTAGCTCACCGGTAGATGTAATTTTGTATGCAATTTGTTTAATTTTATTAGCAAGTTCACTCATATCAGAATTTTCCGGCATAGATTCTATTGCGGCTCTTACCACACCCGGTCCTGATACTCCGACATTTAGCGCACATTCAGGTTCCCCGTATCCGCAGTATGCACCGGCCATAAACGGGTTGTCGCTTGCCGAATTACAAAAACACACGAGTTTTGCAGCGCCTATTCCGTCTCTGTCCTTAGTAAGTTCAGCGGCTTTTTTTACTGTTTCTGCCATTTTTAAAACGGCGTCCATATTAATTCCGGCCTTTGATGAGGCAAGATTTATTGATGAGCAAAGCCTTTCCGTTTCTGCAAGCGCTTGAGGAATTGCGTCCATTAATAATTTGTCACCCTTTGTAAATCCTTTTTCTACAAGTGCTGAAAATCCGCCGACAAAATTTACCCCGACATCTTTTGCTGCTTTATCAAGGGTCTTAGCTATTTTTACGTAATCAGGTTTTTTGCAGGCCTCACCGACAATAGAAACAGGTGTTACGGCTATTCTTTTATTTATGATAGGAATTGAATAGTCGTTTTCCAAATCATCTGCATATTCAACAAGATTTTTAGCATATTTTGTAATTTTGTTATAAATCTTATCGCACACAACGTCAATATCTTCAGCCGCACAGTCTCTTAAGCTTATAGCAAGAGTAACTGTCCTTATATCAAGGTTGTGCAGTTTTATCATATTGATTGTCTCTAGTATTAGATTTTTATTTATCATATTCTAAAATCCTAATGCCTGCATAATATCCCAGCGTTTTACCGAGAGTTTCAGTTCTACACGTCTGCTTTTTGCATAATCTTCCGTGCCGTCCTCTTTTAATACAGGTTCATTAAAGCTTTTACCCTCTACAACAATTTTTTCTCTAAGTTTCGGGCTGTATTCTTTATTGTAGTTTGTTTTAAACATGTATTCAGCAACAGAGTTTGCACGTTTTAAACTTAATTCCATATTCTTTGCAAACTGTTCATCTTTTGTTTTTAACCCTGAAAATGACTGCGAATCTGTATGGCCCTGAACTACAATATTTTGTATTCCTTCAACTAATTCATCTTTAGAAAATATAGTATTTACATAAATGGGCACTAATTTATCAAGATATTGTCTGCCTTTTGGGGAAAGTGTCCAGCTGTTAAGTTCAAATAATTCCAAATCAGAGATTTTAATATCTCCTGACATCTTATCAACTTCGGCCTTAATATTTTCTTTCTCAAGCTTTTCAATTAATTCTTCGGAAGCTTTAATCTGCTCCTGTTTTTGCTGTACAGAATTTTGTGAAAAACCTGTCATAGCAAGAACGAATAATGTCATGAAGATAATTGCCAGACCTAAAAGTAAGTCCGCCATCGTCGTCCAGAATATATTGTCGCCTGCTTCGGCTGCTTTTCCTTTTTTACCTAAAATTGCCATTTATCACCTTTTAAAATAAGTCGTCAACAGAATCACCGCCGCCGGCTTTTGCATTTTCTTTCAGTTGTTTATTCATCTGATTTATACCGAAAATTAAGTTTTCAAGATAAGGAACCAGATTACTTGCTATACCTGCATTCAACGCCGTTTTAAAATGGTTAGGCATTGCAACAATTAAGTTTGAGACCGAATTGTTTTGAATTTTTGTTTCTCTTAATAGTTCAAACAAGAATTTCTCGGAAGAAATATTATCAAATAAATATGCAATTGTTTCCTGAACTTTGCCCAGAGGCTTTGCACACATTTGACCGTAAAGAACTTTTTCTATTATAAGGAAAATCAAAGATGAACCTACCGCAATAACTGATACCAGAGCTGCAACCTGCATGCTGCTCATCAATCCTGCAACTGATGCTATTGTTCTTTCCTGAGTTGAAAAGTCAATTTTACCAAATGCTATTGCAATGTTTAAGAACGTAAACAACGGTCCAAAACCTGTCAAAATAGTCGGAATTGTCTGCAATAATTTAAAATTGAATTTCGTAGTTACAAGGCTCTCCTCGTTAAAAAAGTACAGAGGGTCAACCGTTGTCTGAATATTTTGTACAGTTGAAGACACCTCCTGATAAGTAAGCTCATCTTCTCCCTGTCCGCGTAAAGCTACGGATTCTGAAAATATTAGGGTATTTTTAAACTCTAACCAGCTTGCTTCAACATAAGGGTTTGCCAGCATCCACTCATCAATTTCTTTAAATCTGAAATTAAGGTCATTCTTTTTAAAATTTTCGAGAAAAGATAAAAAGAATACCAGATTTTTATGCACGTAAATATATTTTGTTATACAGAAAATTATTGACGATATAAATGTTGTTATAACTATTAAAATAGGAATATCGGTAAAAATATGTAATAAATTCATAACATCTCCTTTACAAGGATTATAGCACATGAGCTTTTATGTGGCAAATAAATATACAAACAAAATTAGCAGATACTACTATAACAACTTATACCTTTCGGGGATTATTTCAGGTCTAAATCCATTTAAAATTCATATATAACAGGAGAAGTATTATGCTTATGGAAAACAGCTGCGGTAAATACAACCGACTGGAAATGAAAAATGTTGATAAAAATATCATCGGTTGGCTTGAAGATATTATTGAAGAAAATAACAGCCGCATTGAAAGAAAAGAATGGAAAAGTAAATATAATAGTTACGTAGTATATGATTATGAACCTTTTTGCACAGACGGATTTGAAATAAATCTGGTTATTACTTCGTATGATGTGGCTTATTTAAACTTTATTAAATATCTTTATGATGAAAAAATAAATACAATTGAATACCTTAACAGTTGTATAAACGTATAAAAAGAGGGGTTGAGTGACCCCTCTTTTTATAAAATCTATATAAATTATTCAGCATTTTTCGTGAAACAATCTTTGCAATAGACTTCTCTGCCTTCAATTGGTCTGAACGGAACCTGAGTTTGGGCGCCGCATTTTGAACAAACAGCATCATACATTTTTCTGTTTTTTCTGTTGTTTTGTCTGCGTTTCTTTCTGCATTCAGGGCATCTTTTCGGCTTATTTACAAGACCTTTTTCTGCATAAAATTCCTGCTCGCCGACTGTGAAGATAAATTCTACGCCGCAATCTTCACAAACTAATTTTTCATCTTCGTACATGGTTTTTCTCCTGATTAGGTAATACTAAAAGAAACCTAAATTCCTTTTATTCTTGAAATTATACACCATGTTTTAAAATTATGCAAGAAAAAATATATTTCATAAAAAAAGCGGATTTTAAAATCCGCTTTTAAGACTATAATTTCGGGTAATCCTCTGGATAATCCCAGTTATTCTGCATAATCATTGCACCGCAGTACATACCGTTGCCTTCGGCAGAACAACCATATTTCCCTGTGGTTAAATCACTTTTACCGTATCCGTATG
>CANUDF010000075.1 GCA_947857085.1 Candidatus Gastranaerophilales bacterium
CATGTATGGGGATAGAGTATGCACAGTCAATGGGTATGGGCACAACAGATTTAGTAACAACTAAAGTTGAACAAATGACTTTGGAAGAGATGTTGGAATACAATGCTCAGGAAGGCAACTTAACTCAATGTAATATTGGGGAAGTGTTGGCTCAACATGAAAGTACTCATATTAACGAAAATGGTATAGGAGATACAGGCAGGTACGTACTTGCTGATATCGAGTCATTTGGTAAGGGGCACGATAGTGACAGTTACACTGGTGTTCAAGATCAGCCGGTAACTATTCAACAGATTTTGACCGGTAAGTATACATTACTTTTCGAGATTTCTGATGATGATTCTAAATTAAGTACTAAATGGGGCTGGGCTGAGCGATTAATGAATGATATCCAAAATTTTGAAATTTGGGACTGGATGTTTGATGAACTTGAAAATATGCTTAATGTACCTGGAGATCCAAATATAAGCAGAGCTTTAGCTGAGGCCAGAAGCAAGACAGAAGCTTTGTTAGTCCCGGGTAACGGTGTAAAAACTATTGAGGATAAATTTAAAAATAAAGGCGAAGATAAAAAGAACTTTCAGGGTACTATGGATGCTTTGTTGGGCTATAATGGTAAGAGAGGCAGTTCCATTAATACTAATGATTACGTTGGTATAACAGTTGCTCATAATACCAAGAAAGACAGCCGTAAAAGTGAAAAATTTACCCATGGTGTTGGTATTAGTCTTACAAATATAGCTAAAGCATTTTTAACTTATTTCGTAGAAGCTATGGAAGGTACTTATACAGACTATTATGTTTCTACAGATAGTGATGATAGAATTGCTACTAATTCTGGAAATGAGCTTGATAAATATAATAGAGAAGACAGTAATCTTATAGGGCTAGATAGTGATTTCAAATTTGATGTTCTTGTAGACACAGGTATTAACACAGATCAGGCATTAATATCCGGCTTTTACGATGCAATATTTAACCAGTTATGTACACGCGGGTGGGTAGAGAATAATAATATTACAGATGATGAATATATGCAGGATATGTTAAAAACAGGCAAGTTATTCTTGGCAACGTGCGCGGAAGACGGCTATTATTATCAAGGTAATTATGAAACAAACAGTTATATAAGTGAGATATCCGATGAAGAAGCAATAGCGAAAGCGGAAGCGGAATATAACACAGAGAAGCAGAAACTAACACATAAAGAAGAAATAATAGATTTGAAGATGAAGAATTTAGACACAGAGATATCCTCATTAACGACAGAATACGACACAGTAAAATCATTGATAAGCAAGAATATAGAAAAAGGCTTTAAACGCTACGATGCATAGCGCAAACTGCATCACTTTCGTAACAAAACAATGAGCCCTCAAAAAGGGCTCTTTTCCTTGTTTTAATGTTCACACTTTATATTAAACAGCTTTTTGAACTTTACCTGCTCTTAAGCATGATGTGCAGACTTTGATTCTTTTTGTCTGGCCGTTTACAACAGCTTTTACTGATTGCAGGTTAGGTTCTTGTGTATGAACAATTTGCTTATGCGAAAATGTTAATTTCGCTGCTTTAATCGGTTTTTTACCGCAAATTTCACATTGTTTTGACATAATTTAAATTCCTTTTCTAGCTAGTTGTGTAATTTAATAATATATTAAAAATCAAAATAATCAAGAGACATGTTAAAATAGTTTAAGTCTAACGTATTTTTCTGCCTAAAGACAATCCAGCAGGCAGACTCAGTACGACATTTTCATAATCAGGGTGATTATTTATAGCATCAATAAAACTTTGAGTTTTTTCTTTATGTGAAAGGACATTATCGCAGGCTATAAAACCTCCCTCATTCAAATGCGGGTGTATTAATTTAAAATAATCAATATATTCTTTTTTGTTAGCATCAATGAATGCAAAATCAATTTTAAAATCTTCAGGAAACTCTTTCAATACATCGCATGCGGAGCCCTGTATAATCGAAATACAGTCATTAACACCGCAGGCTTTGAAATTTTCTCTTGCTATTGAAAACCGTTTTTCCCAGAATTCAATTGTTGTAAGGTGCCCTCCGGTTTCTTTTAGTGCTTTTCCGAGCCATATTCCAGAGTAACCGTTTGATGTACCTATTTCAACAACATTTTTACAGTTTGCAGTTTTTATTAAGGTGTATAAAAATTCTCCTGTTACACGTGAAATATTCCAGAAGTTTTTCTGTGTTTCTTCAAGCCCTTTTAAAACATCTTCAGTTGTTTTGTCAAAGTATTCTATCATTTGTTTAATTTTTTTACTCTATCGGTTACAACTATTGTACGGATAGGAACTTCTATTGAACTGGCTTTTAATACCTGTTTCTTTACCATGTCAAGAACGCAATATATAGATGCTCTTGAATCAGATATTATAGCAAGATTTGTTCCGTCAATACGATTTATGTTTGTAGAAAAACCGTTTGTATTTAAAAATATTGCATCAGTTATTTCATCTGTATTTGTATCAATTACCTGTACGGTGTTTTCTGCGGCACCAAGTATAAACAGGTTGTTTTTATAAGCCAGCATGTCGACAGGTTTAGCCGTGATTTCAATCTCCGCAATCAGGCCGTTTGTTGCATAATCAATTATTGCAAGGTGATTTTTTGTACGGCTTGTTATATATATTTTATTGTTATTAAAAGCGATTTTTGATACATTAGGAAATTTTCCTATATCTTTTAAAAGATAATTATTATCAAGTTCAATTGCCCAGATTTCGTTTGTTTTTTTATCACAATAGAAAATCTTTGAACCGTCTTCACTTAATGTTAATCTTTCACACATGCCGTTTATTTTTATCTGCTTGGAAAGTGTCATTGTTTCAAGGTTGACTACAAAAATACTTGCATCTTCAGGACAGGAAACATATGCAATTTTTTTGTTATTGTCTATTAAAATTTCATCTGGTTTAGAGGTAAATAAAATTTCTTTAATAACTGCTTCATCAGGCAGAGAGATTACGTTTAATCCATTGCTGCCAAACGATGTTACCAGTAAAAATTTGTTATCATAACCTTTCATATTGTTAGGAACGTAATTTTGAGACAGAGCATAAGCGGGAGTTTTGCTTTCTGTATTAATTACCTGAATATTTTTAGAGTAACCTGTTGCAACATAAAAAGTTTTGTTCTTTAGTTCAGGCACCGGAACAACGGTATTATTTACGGTTGACGTTTTGGGCTGCGGAACTGCAACTTTTAATCCGGGATTTTCTGCCATTGCTATATCAAGGTTTCCTATAATTCCTTTTAATGTTTCAGGTATCATAAGCCCGCGCGGAACAAGCATATCCTGAGGCAGGAGGCCGTTTCTGATTTCGTCGGGAATTGTTGTCGGTGACAAAACTGTTTTTTTGCCGTTTTTATCATTTATTACTTTTAAAAGTACATAATTATTATTTAAAATTATAATTTCAGGTTTATCAGCAAGAGTTGTACCTGACGGGATAGTAGATTTAATTTGTATTTCCTTTACATCAAGAGGTTTTGCGGGAAATAACGGAAGATATATTGTTGAGTCCGGAAGAATTATTACACCGTCAAAGCGGAAATCGGTCTTTGGAAAACTTTTTTGAATATAATTCTGCATGTCCGACGGAATTTTTGAGGCCAGAACAGGTGTTATCCCCAAAAACATCAGCATTAAAATTATTATAAATCTATGCATTATTAAAAACTCCTTTTACCTTGGACATTAAAGATTCCTGAGGCTTTTTATTGGTATTTAGTTCATAAAGCCGTCTGTATAGACTTTTTTCTTCATCAGAAAGTTGTGTCGGTGTTTTTACTGTTACAACCACAATATGATCTCCGCGCTGTGACGGTCTTGATATTACAGGAACACCGGCTCCTTTAATTTTTATTGTGTTCCCGCTTTGAATACCGGCATGGATTTGAATTTTTTGTTCTCCGTCAAGTGTTTTTATGGTAATTTCATCGCCCAAAACTGCCTGAGCAGGGGAAATTTCAAGCATTGTGAAAACATTTAATCCGTCACGCTGGAAGTATTCCGATGGTTTTACATGCAAAACAACAAATAAATCTCCTGCCGGTCCGCCGTTTATACCGGCATCGCCTTCTCTGGAGACGCGTATTTTAGAATGGTTATCAACACCTGCCGGAATTTTTATTTCAATTTTCTTTTCTTTTTCGATTCTTCCATATCCTTTGCAGGCCGGACACGGTGTTTCAATTTTTTGACCTTTACCGTGACAGTCCGGACAAACGCTTATTTGTGTGAAAGCGCCCAGAGGTGTTCGTGCAACTGTCTGTACCTGACCTGAACCACCGCAGGTTTTGCAAGTTACGGGTTTTGAGCCTTTTGCCGCGCCTGTTCCGCCGCATTCTGTGCAGGTTTCAAGATGGTCGAATTTTATTTCTTTATTTGTACCAAAAATTGCCTGTTCAAATTCTATTTCAACATCAAGCCTTAAGTCGTCACCTGCTTGCGGCGCATTAGGGTCAGGTCTTCCGCCGCCAAAACCGAAGCCCATTCCGCCAAAAAATGAATTGAAAATATCGTTTAAATCTCCAAACCCGCCAGCAAACGGTCCGCCTGTATCAAAGCCCGCATTTTTTAAGCCGTCTTCTCCAAAACGGTCATAGGTTGCGCGTTTGTTATCGTCCATTAAGGTTTCGTAAGCTTTCCCAAGCTCTTTAAACTTTTCCTCCGCATCAGGCGCTTTGTTTACGTCAGGATGGTATTGTCTTGCTTTTTTTCTAAAAGCTGATTTTATTTCGTCTTTTGTTGCGTCTTTTGATACGCCAAGTATTTCGTAATAATCTGTCATTCTTCCTCAAACTATTTTTTTGCTGTTATTCGGCTGTTGCTACATTTACTAAAGCGGGGCGTAGAACTTTGTCGCCCATTTTATATCCTTTCTGAAGAACATTTATAATAGTGTGTTCCGGATGTTCTGATGTCGGTGTCTGCATCACGGCTTCGTGGAAATTAGGGTCGAATTCTTTACCCTCTGCTTCAATTTCTTCCATGCCGAGTTTTTGCAGAGTCTCAATAACCTGCTTATGTACAAGATTAAAGCTGTCTTTTACCTGCTGGCAGTCTTCAACTTTTTCCAGCGCCTTTTCACCGCGTTCAAAATTGTCCAAAATTTCAACCATTTTTTTTAACGCATTTTCTGTGCCATATTTTAGAAGACTTTCGCGTTCCTGCTCCTGTCTTTTCCTGTAGTTGTCAAAATCTGCCGCAAGTCTTATATATTGCTGATTTAATTTATCATATTCTTCCTGAAGTTTGGTGTCTTCGTTTTTTACTTCTTCTTCAGGTTTTTGTTCATTATTTTGTTCGCATTCTTCCGGATGTTCAATACTGCATACTTCCGGTTCGGCGTCTTTGTTAAACGGATTGTTATGTTTGTGGCTCATAGTTTTCCCCTTATCTATATTTTACATTATAAGTTATCAAGGGCAATAAACAAGTTAAATTTATTATTTTTTAATATTTTATGAACCAGTGTTTCTTATAAAGACGTCCTCTGTTGATTTTAGAGCAGCTTGAGTATATTTTGCACCGCCTTTTATAATAGCAGGCTCGGTAAATATATCAAAAAGTCCCTGAATACATTGACCTATACGTATATAAAGCTCTGGATTTTGTTCAAAAGTCTCATAGTCTGTTTTACGAAGGTGCTTTTGAAGCTCTGAGTTTTCAAGAAGACCAAATTTGCTGTCGTTTTTTAAGAAAGCATTTAAATATTCAGAAAATTTTATTGCACTGCCAATATTTTCTGAACTGGATAAAGCTTTTTTAGTAAATCTTAATTTTTCCGGATTAGTTTTGTTTATCTTGTCGGTTAATTCTTTAAGATAATTTATGACTTCTAATGCATTTTCCGAATTAGATATAATTTCACCATTTAATATACACCAGACATTATCTTTATCTAGGTAAGGATTTGTTAACGTTTCTATTGTTATTGTATCGGGCGGCATATATTTATCTACAAATTCCGGATGTTTTTTTAAAAAATTCTGGTATTTTGTTAAGTCCCTGCCGTTTGCGTTATTTAACTGAAAAGTTAACGCTGTTTGACAGACTTTTGGAGTTTTTGTATTTTTAATCCAACAATAACTGGGGTTGCTTATTCCTGTAAAATTTATAAGTGAATTTTTCATATCATGTAGAAAACCCGTCAAAATATTTTTTGCCGTATTGTGTATTTTAGTAAATTAGTTTATTATAAAAATGTTACATTTAAGTAAGGAGGAAGCATGGAAAAAGGAATTATGAACTTCGGGGGGGGGCGTC
>CANUDF010000076.1 GCA_947857085.1 Candidatus Gastranaerophilales bacterium
GTGGAGGTTAAGCTACTGCCCCCCCCCCCTGCTAGCAAAGTAGTGATAGTGCATATTTACACCCATTCTTAAATCCTCCATAATAATTGTGTACCTTTTTATTATATCATTTTTTATCGAAATGGTCAATTAAAAAACTTAGATACTTTTTAGACTTTTATTTTGTTGTATTTTATATCAATTATTGGTTTGATATCCTCATTACTTTGGGTTATCCAGCTGATGTGTGAATTTTTTAATTTCATATCATTAGATATTATTTTTTGCCATGGTGTTCCGTAGTCAAACAAATAAGAAGTTTCTACATTTATATTATTTTGCTCTTTAAATTGGTTTAATTGTTCAAGAAACATTTTTATAAATTTTTTTTCATAGTCATTAATAGGTAATCCGTAAATTAATGTTTCCAGAACTGCTGCATCATCATTAATCCATATATATCTGGAACGTGCCTGTCCCAGTTTCACGTTCAGCAGATTTTTCTTTTCAAGTTTGTTTAAAACATTGCGCTGTCTGAATGCTGATAAATTAATAACACGTTCAACATCTTCAACAGGACAGTATATATATTTCTTATCATCAAAAAATTTATAATCATCATGATTTAACTTTTCCTGATATTCAGAAACCAGCATGCTGTATAATATGGCTTCTTCAACATCAAGTACTTTTAGCAAATCCCTGTTAATTCTTACACAATTTTCATCAGAACTGAGAAGTTTATGCAGTCGTTCTATACTCATAGAAATCTCCTTTCTGTTTTATTTTTACTATAAATATGTTCATAAATCAATATATTGCGTTAATAAAGTTAATAAAAGTCCTAAAAATTGTTTGCATAAAATTAATAGGTTGACAATAAAAAGGTCTTGATGTAAAATCATTATATCCGGATTATGTAAGAACATGGTCTTGGGAGTAAATAAAAAAGACTATCCGAAATTTTCAGATAGCCTCTAAAAGATAAAGTATATCTTTTCTGTTCAACAATACTTTATCACAATAGAGCTTTATTTGTCAATTGTCGGATCAGTCGTAAGACTGGGAGGGCAACAATGTTTGTAATCTTTAAAACACGGATATAAGAAGAACGCTTCTTGGAAGACTTTTTCAGGATTTTTGTCACAAGCGTTCTCTTAAAAAATCCTTTTTTAGTAAAAATCAATTAAAAAAGGAGAAAAATAAAATGACAAAGTTAAAGTTCGATTTAGATTTTTTAGGCTACTGGAGATATGTAAATAGAGCAGGTATTCCTGACAAATCAGGGGTATATTGCGTGTATGCTTCTACATATAATCCAGATGCTAAGACTGTAGACTTGAAAAGATTGCTTTATATAGGCGAATCGGAAAATATGCGTGAAAGACTTGAGAATCACGAGAGATTGGAAGACTGGGAAAAATTACTTAAACCTGGTGAAATTATTTCTTTTTCGTGTGTGAAAGTCGATGCTTATTATTGTGAAAGGGTTGAGGCGGCATTAATATTTAAACATAAACCGCCTACTAATGTGGAATATGTGAATAATTTTCCATACGATGAAACAACAATTTCCACAACGGGGTGTAATGCTTTATTATCCCCATATTTTACTGTTTCACGGACAACATCGGGGCGTTCAGCACTTCTTGGCGGATGGTAGAAAAAAGACCGGAGAATTTTCTCCGGTCTTTTTATAATGCCTCCTTTTTATAACAACTCTTTTAAGTAGTTAGGCAGTGCAAAGCGTGCCATGTGATAATCTTTGTTATATATTTTACAAGTTTTGGTGATATCAGCACAGCGTCTTTCGTCAATGTATGAAAGCGGTTTAACATTTTCAGAGCAGAACGCCCATGCCCAGTATCCGCCCGGATATGTCGGGATGTTTGATGTGTATGTTGAACATATCGGGAATACTTTTTTCAACAGATCATACATTTTTTTAATTTCTTCTTTGTTTACAAATGGAGATTCAGACTGCGCTGCCATAATACCGCCTTCTTTAAGCGAATTTTTTACGTTAGTGTAGAATTCTTCCGTGAACAATCCTTCGCCCGGTCCCATAGGATCTGTTGAATCAATTAGTACAATGTCAAATTCATTCTTTTTGTCTTTTATGTATTCAATGGCATCTTCCACGCGGATTTCAACTTTCGGGTTGTCCAATTCGCAGGAAATTGTCGGGAGGAATTTTTTGCAGGCATCAATTACCATACCGTCAATTTCGCAAAGCACAACGCGTTCAACAGTATCGTGTTTTAAAACTTCACGAACCGTTCCGCCGTCGCCGCCGCCGATTACAAGAACAGATTTAGGATTTTTGTGGTTCATCATCGGAATGTGCGCAATCATTTCATGGTAATGAAATTCATCACCCTCTGTTGTCATCATTAAATCGTCAAGGGTTAGAACTCTGCCTAGGGAGCTTTCTGTTTCAAAAACTTCCACCTTTTGAAATTCTGAATTATCAGAAAATAAAACTTTTCCGGCCTTGATTGCTATCCCGAACCCTGAGGGTGTAATTTCGTGGTAATATCCGTTTTCTATTCCATTTGCCATTATTTATCTCCCATTATGTGTATATGTAAGTGAAAAACTTCCTGTCCGGCTTCTTTGCCGGTATTTATTAATGTCTTATAAGATTTCAAACCGGCTTTTTTAGCGGCTTCTTTTACAGTCATCATTAAGTCGCCGAGAAGCTCTTTGTCGTCAAGTTCATTTAATGAAGCAACGTGAACTTTCGGAACAACAAGCATATGCACAGGCGCTTTCGGGTTAATGTCATTAAACACAACCGCGTAGTCATTTTCCAGTACAAATTCTGTTCCAAAGTCTCCGTTAATTATTTTACAA
The DNA here is from genome assembly GCA_947857085.1 of Candidatus Gastranaerophilales bacterium. GTDB lineage: Bacteria > Cyanobacteriota > Vampirovibrionia > Gastranaerophilales > Gastranaerophilaceae > SIG32. The sequence continues at coordinate 2,836 of CANUDF010000076.1, forward strand.
AAAATACAATCTTCCATAACTTTTCCTCTTTGCTTAATTTTATAACAGATATTGTAAAAATCAAATTAAATTATTTTAAAAAAATGTTAACCGACTTGCCAATATATTTTTCATCAGGTAAAATGATAATATCAGGCGTGGGAGGAATTAATGCCGAAGTTAGCAGAACAATACGACAGAAGGCAATATTATGCCGAAGTAAACCGCACATACCCCCGTATAAGTGAAGTCCGTCCGTTAAGAACTTACGGAAAACCTGATACGAATTACCGTCATGTACGGGAGATGAGACCCTCACATTTACAGGTCAATAAAAAGAAAGTTAAACGTAATAATATTCTGCATAAGATTATTTCAACAGCTTTCTTTACAATGATAGCATGCTGTGTTCTGCCTCTTGGGTTTCACAGAGTAACGATGTCTTTTCTCCATGGCTCGCCTTATCCTGAAATCAAAACTGATTATCATAAGTTAAGATTTCCTACAACAGACTATCTTTCAAATGATTTGTTGTTTAATCAGAGATTTTTGACCGGTGCGGAAGTTAAAAAGCCTCAAATGCAAAAGATGTCAGAAACTTACAGAATGGGCGATTTGGAAAACAGTCTTAAAAGTCTTATGGCTCAATATCCGTCTATAAAGCCTGCTGTTTATGTATGGCAGTATGATACGGAGAAATTTGCTGATATAAATGCGTCAGAAATCTATTCAGCGGCAAGTATTATAAAAATTCCTGTACTTATTGACCTTTTCAGATCAATTGAAAAAAATCAGCTTTCTTTGCAGGATAAAATGACGCTTACGGATTACTACAGAGCAGAGGGTTCCGGCAGTCTGCAATTTAAGGCTGAAAATTCCGAATGGACTATTGACGATTTGGCGAGAATTATGATAACCGAATCAGATAATTCTGCAACAAATATGCTTATGTCAAAGCTTGGTTCCATGACTGATGTTAACAGTGCAATAAGAGAGTGGGGGCTTAAAGATACTTACGTCCAAACATGGCTTCCTGATATGACAGGAAATAACCATACTACAGCACGCGATATGGGAACAATGCTTTATAACATAGATAATAACCCTGATTTTCTGGATATTTCTTCACGTGAAAAAATATTTGACTATATGGGACATGTTCATAATAACCGCCTGATTCAGGCAGGACTTGGGTCTGGCGCTTTATTTATGCACAAAACAGGCGATATAGGTAAAATGCTTGGCGATGCAGGGATTGTTTTTGCGCCGAATGGTAAAAAATATATTGTCGTAATCCTTGCAAACCGTCCTCACAACTCTGTTCTCGGTAAAGACTTTATTGTGAAAGCTTCTGAAATCATATATAACTATATGGTGAGATAATGCTTAAGGATTTGCTGGAAGCTAAAAAATGTTTTAAACTTGTTTGCGGTGCAGGCAATGAAGATGTAAATGACGTTGAAAGACTTGTTGCTTTATATGCCAAAGCCGGATGCAGGTTTTTTGATTTATCCGCTTCTGAGGAGGTTGTGGACGCGGCAAAACGCGGATTGGAATTTGCAGGAGTTGAGGATGCTTATTTGTGCGTAAGCGTTGGAATTAAAAATGATCCGCACGTGAATAAAGCAGTTGTGGATTATGACAAATGTATTTCGTGTTATTCTTGCGATGCAGTCTGTCCGCAAAAAGCTATAAAGTACGCAAAGGTTAAGAAAAATCGCTGTATAGGCTGTGGAAAATGTGCGAAGATTTGCCCCAAAGGTGCAATTTCTTATGTTTCTGAAGAGAAGGATTTGAAAGAAGTTCTGCCTCCTCTTATTGCAAAAGGAATTGACTGTATTGAGCTTCATGCAATGGGGCTAAATGATGAAGAAATTATACAGAAATGGAATTACATCAATGAAATTTTTGACGGGATTTTAAGCATTTGTACAAGCCGCGGTAAGCTTAGCGATGAAAAACTTGTCGAAAGGGTTAAAAAACTTATTTGCGGGCGTACGCCTTATACGACTATTGTCCAGACGGATGGGTTCCCGATGAGCGGAGGAAAAGACGATTACAAAACAACCTTACAGGCTGTTGCGACTGCTGAAATAGTTCAGAATGAAAATATGCCTGTTTACTTGATGCTTTCGGGTGGAACAAACTCAAAAACTGCTGAGCTTGCACGTATGTGCGGGATTGAAGCAAACGGGGTTTCAGTGGGTTCGTTTGCAAGAAAAATAGTCAGAAAGTACATTGAACGTGACGACTTTCTGACTAATGAATATGCTTTTAATTCAGCCTTGGAAACAGCTAAAAACCTTATTGCGACAACGAAGTAGGTGTAACTTAATCACCTAAGCAAGCCGAGCAGAGGCACGAGCGCAGCGAGAGACGAACAACAATCAACGTAAACGTAGAGTTTTCGTTGATGTTGTGAGCGTTGCCGTTTAACGCGAGGTGCAGCATGTGGCGAGCTGACCATAGCCGTTCCTAGTCCGCTAAGCAAACCGCCTGTAGGCCGCTGGTGCGACGGCTGTAGCTGGTCCATTGCGTGCGGGTAGGGTAGAAGTAGCGGTAGTATGCGTTGCGCTTGCTGTCCTCCTCACCAGAACAGACGTAAAACGAACCTGAAGAGTCTTGAGTAAAGCCCAGAGAGGCTACCTTGTCATAATCAAGTGTTAGATCGTCTTTATCTTCTTTAGCTCCTATTCCACTTGTGTTGTATACATAGTCTGCTATCTTTGCTACCTGTGCCATTGTTGGCATTTTATCAACACCTCCACAGGCTTTAACAGCACCTGCCCAATAGTCTCCGTCGTAGTTGCATTCTTCAATTCCTAAGTCACCTTTTTGTGCTTCACAATCAGCTAAGCTCATTGCGTCCGGTTTAAACGGTGCTGTAAAACATGTTCCATCACTTAGTTCTATTGCACAGTTAC
>CANUDF010000077.1 GCA_947857085.1 Candidatus Gastranaerophilales bacterium
TATAGAAATGGCAGGAGAAAGTCCGTCAATGTATTCGACATTAGGTTTATCCATCTGTCCCAAAAACTGGCGTGCATACGTTGAAAGGCTTTCAATATAACGTCTCTGCCCCTCTGCAAATATTGTATCAAAGGCAAGAGAACTCTTACCGCTCCCCGAAACCCCCGTAAAAACAACCAGTTCATTTTTTGGAATTTCCAGAGAAACATCTTTTAAGTTATGTTCTTTTGCTCCTTTAATTCTAATTAAATCTTGCATACCTGTATTATGACATGTAAAACAAGAATTTCAAATTAATTATTAATAACCGCTGTAGGTAGTTGTTTCATCGTCAACAGGAACTTTTCTGTTATTAACTATATCTCCTTTGCCTGCTGTTACAGAAACGTCATCTGTATATTGCCTTGAACCATCAGGCAAAACGCGGTATTTTTGAACCAATACTTTATCTATCCTATCATCACCGCCCACATCAACAGAAGTATTTTGGCAGCCGTTCAAAGTATATCTGTCACGGTTGTCAGAGCCCTCAATAAAGGCTTCAGAAAGCCCCTCAAATTTATAACCATTGTTGTCTCTGTATACTGCGGCATAGTTATCGTCATCCTGTTCCGGGAACGTTACACTTGTTCCGTTGGATAAAATTACATTGTGGTATTGAACATCTTCATGCGTATAAGCATTGACAGAACGGATATCCTCTTTGTTAAATGCCACACCCCCGACAGAAACCGGAGAAACAGGAGCAGTGTAAACATTAGTTAAAGCCGCCATTGACTGCATATATTGAATCATCATTAATGTAGGTAAAACATAATTATATGGATTATAATAATAAACCGGCGGAGGAGGACACGGGTGGAAATGCGGATGTGGTCTGAAGTGATGGTGGTGATGCGGCGGCCAATGCATTTCTATGTTTGCGTTATCCATTGGAGCTGCTTCAGCCTTAGTTGCAGTTGCAGGATCTCCTATCATTGCAAGGATTAATGCTGCCGTAGGCACTGCTTTTTTAAGCCCGTGCGGCACTGTCACTACTTTTGCATTTTCATCTTCATTTTTGTTATTGAAATTTAAATTATTATTTTTATAAGAAAACTGAGATACCGGTAAAATTTTCATACGCATACTCCTATTTACAACACATACATATTAAAACACCAAAAAATTTTTTTTGCTATATTAGTTTGACAATAATATTAATAAATATTAAACTTATTTAAAAATAGGAGAAATTTGAGTGAAGAAAGTTAAAATAACCGTTTTAAAAACAACATTTGACAAAGAATTAGCCGCAGAATACGGCTCGGAAGGTATAGGAGCATGCCCTATGCACAAAGAAGGTCAGGTATTTTATGCAGACTATGCAAAGCCTGACGGATTTTGTGATGAAGCTTGGAAAGCTATTTACCAATATGTATTTGCTTTGTCTCACGGAATGGGCGGATTATTTTATTACAAAGACTGGATTAGAAAACCCGGTGTTGCAATATGCTGCTGTAATGACGGCTTAAGGCCTGTTATTTTTAAGCTTGAAAAAACTGATATTGAGTCAACAATTGACTATCAGCCTATTAAGAGATAAAGCCTCGACCTGATTTGCTTTATTCAGTCACAGCATTACTTAATACTTTTGTCAAATTTAAAATACAATGAACTATCGTATTTTGTATTTATTTGTGTTATTTTGGCATTATATAATTAGTTTTTATAAATAAATAATAAAGGATTTTAATATGAAGTGTGTTACAACTATTGCAGGTATTGAAGACAAAACTTCTATTAAGCAAATGTTTAATAGATTTGAAGCTGAATTTAATAATAAAGAAGGTTATTGTTACTATAAGTATCCACTAGCCGGTGGAATAGATCGATATTTACCAGATTTAACTATTATACTAAAAGAAAAAGGGTTTTTAGTTGTTGATTCAATTGAATATAGCATTGATAATATACAAATTAATAGCAATAATGAGTTTACGATTAATGGAACTCCATACGATAATCCTATTTTGCTGTTGGAAGATTATGAATTTGCACTATCTAGGCAATATGAAAGATATCGACACTTAAGAAATAAAATAATAATTAATTCAATATTATTGATGCCAAATATATCTGAAAATGAGTTTTACTCAAAATTTCCCGAATTCTACAGCAAATATAAAAATAAAATTATTTTTGAAAATTACATTGATATAAAACTAGATGATTTATGGCAAACAAATATAGAATTTAATGATGAAGATTGGAAATATATTATATCAATTACTCAAGGTGCAGATATTTTAACAAGCCATAAATCAACATTTGATATTCAAAAATCAGAAATACAAGGTGAGGCTATAGAAGCTGTAAACCAACAATTAGCACTTTTAGATAATGAACAGTTTGATGCGGCAGTTCAAATCCCAAATTCTGCCCAAAGAATCAGAGGTTTAGCTGGAACAGGTAAAACAATTATATTGTGTATGAAAGCGGCATATTATCATCAACGTTATCCAGAGCATAAGATTTTGTATACGTTTAACACTCAAAGTTTATACGGGCAGGTTGAATCTTTAATTACACGCTTTTATGAAGCTAAGGAAAACGGAAAACCTAATTGGGATAATTTAAAAATCATGCATAGTTGGGGTGGTAAAACAAAAAGAGGTGTTTATTATGATACTTGCCTAAAAAATGACATTACTCCTTCTACTTTCAGGGAATGCAATGATTTTAATATTTTATGTCAAGACTTACTCAACAAGGATATAAAAGAAGAATATGATATCATATTAATGGATGAAGCGCAGGATTTTCCACCATCTTTTTATCAATTAATCTATAAATTATCAAAAGACCCCAAGAGAATAATATGGGCGTATGATGAATTACAAAGTCTTGAAGGGAAAGATATTCCAGATACTGGAAAATTATTTGGATATTCTAAAGACGGTAAAAAAATTATAGATTTACAAGAGTTGTATAGTCTTCATAATATTGAAACAGATATGATATTAAAAAAATCGTATCGTAACCCAATTGAAATTTTGATGTTGGCGCATTCTATTGGTTTGGGATTATATAGTTCCTCTTTTCCTGTACAAATGATTGATAAAAAAGATATTTGGGAATCAATAGGTTATAAAGTAAAAAATAAATACTTTGAAGTAGGTAAAAAGACTATTATCAATCGTCCTTATGAAAATAGTCCGAATCCTGTTCAAAAATTTTATACTGGCAAACAAGAACCAATAACAACAAAATCTTTTGAAACTAAAAAAGAAGAATTAGAATGGGTTGCAAAATGTATAGAAAACGATATTAAACAAGAAAGAGTAACACCTGAAGAAATTGTTGTTATTACATTAAATACAGAAACAATGAAACGAGATTTTGTATATCTACAAGATTTGTTATATTATCAAGGAATTTATGCGTCTATCCCGGGAATAGATGCAAATAGGGATGTATTTAAAAAAGAAGGATATGTGACATTATCAACTGTTCCTAAAGCAAAAGGAAATGAGGCTTTTAAAGTTTATGTAATTGGATTTGACTATTTATATAAAGCTATTAGCGAAGTGTCTATTCGTAATAAAGCTTTTGTTTCTATATCGAGAGCCAAAGGATGGTGCATATTAACAGGTTGTGGAGATGATATGAAACGCGCACAAAGAGAAATTAAGCTTACATTAGAAAATGTACCAAACTTTTTATTTCCATTTCCAGATATGTCAAAAATTAAAAGAAAATTAAGCACAGAGGAATACAGAAAAAAGGCTCAACAAATAAAAAAATATAATAATAGCATAGAAGACATGTTGAATGCAGATGTATCTGTATTAAAAGGAATCTCAAAAGAAAAAATACAAGAGTTATTAAAAAAGCTTAGTGAAAATGAGAATGAATAATATACAGCGAATATATTACGATGTAGAGCATTTTTATAATAAAAATTATAATAAATACGATTTGATAAACAAATTTTATTGTCGATATGATAATACATTGACATGGCATAAATATGAACATCACATTGGGAATGGTTCATATATAAATGAGTATCAATGGATTAATAATAACAACCAATATAGTTTTATCATAGGGGATGGGCACTGTATTCAGTTATATTACGAATATAATAGTAATGATGAACTTATAAAAGCAAACTTAGCGTTTTGTCCTAATATAAGTGAAAATTTTAGCGAATCTGATTATATAAGATTTGATTGTGATGTGAGTTCACATAAAGACTATGTGCATACAAGTTATCATGCACATTTTGGGTATAATTCAAGTTCTAGAATAAGTATTTATAGATTTCCTATGCCAATTGAATTTCTAAACTTTATTATTGTGCAATATTTTAATAATTTATTGTCGAATGATGAAATAAGTAGAATTAAAAACGTAAAAAATAGTTGCATATCTACACTTGATGATTTAGGACATCTATATACTACCAATTTAAGGGTATAAACTTATAATAAATCATTTAGCAAATTCATGCATTTGATTTTTTGTTGAAGGTTTGCTCTGCCGTATACATTTATAGTAAACGAAACATTTTTATGTCCTAATATCTCTGACAAGGATTTTATATCAAAATCCGATATTTCTATTGCTCTAATTGCAAAAGTATGCCGTAATTCGTGAAATTTTACAGGCGTAAGGTTATGCTTTTTCACAAATCTTGAGAAAAACTGTCTGTAAACTCTCGGCTCAGTCGGATTTAATTTCCCTGTTAAAAAGAAATGATTTGGATTATTTGTATAAAACTTTTTTATAATATTCATCAATAACGATGGAACAGGAATAGTTCTTTGAGAACTTTTTGTTTTTGGAGCTCCAAAATGAATGTATGACGTTTTCTTCGTTTTGTTATAAATCCTTTGAACAGTTTTATTTACAGTAATTGTACTATCGCATAACGATATATCAGACATTTGAAGCCCGCAAAGTTCACCGATTCTTAATCCTGTAAATAATGTCAGCAATATACCGACAGATTTTCTTGTTAAATTCAAATAAATTGCTTGTATTAGCATTTGTTCTTCGTCCTTTGATAATGCAATGACTTTTTTAATTGTTAAGTCTTTTGGATATTCAATCAAATCCCAATTTAAAACATCTATTACTCTCAATTTATATGCAAAATTTAGCGTAAGTCTTAATACAAGAATAATATCTCGGATAGTCTTAACTGTAAGACCTCCTGTATTATCAAGTCGCCCATTGTTGAACAAATAAAAAATAAATTCTTGAATTTTAGGTTCGTTGATATCACATATTTTTTGTGTTCCAAAGTACGGAATTAGATGATTTTCCACAATAAGCAAAAATCCGGCATAAGTTGACGGGGTTACTAAAGTTTGTTTTTCTTTTAGCCACAAATGTACAAGTATCGAAAAAGTAGCATTTTTTGTTAATTTTTTCATAATAAATACCTCCATATTATTATTAAATAAGGTATTTAGAAGATTTTTTGACCTCAAGTTATCATCTTGGGGGTAAATGTAGCGGAGAGAGCAAAAATATTTCTCTAAACGTCCCCAAACTACGATTTAAAGGGTATAATGAGGAGTGGGTAGAAAAAAGAATAGAAAAGGTTTTAAAAATTAAGCACGGAAAAGACCAAAAGGCAATTGCGACAAAAGATGGAAGATATCCTATTTTGGCAACAAGTGGAGAAATTGGACGCTCA
>CANUDF010000078.1 GCA_947857085.1 Candidatus Gastranaerophilales bacterium
AAAACACTGAAGACTTTGTTAATGAGTTAAGCAAACATTTTAAAATTACTAAAATTTGTAAGAATGATGCACTAACTGATTGTTTTGAAGATAAAGTTTACTGGGGCACAGAAAACGAAGAAATAGAAGTAGCAAATTTGAAGACAGCAGACAACTTTGGCCAAGATGATTGGGATACAAACGTTGTTGGGGTTCAGTTTGCTAATGGTACTACAGGGTTGATTGCATATAATCCTACCACAGAATGTCGCCAAAACCCGTATTCTAATCAAATAACAGGAAGCGATTGTCTGGCAATATTATATGATACATCTGGACATAAAAATCCTAACACCAGTGGGAAAGACTTACGCGCTATTAACGTGGATAAATTAGGCAGCAGTAAATGTTACGCCGAAGTAAATGGACTATGTTTTGCAAGTGCGCCATTTCCCGCCAATTCAAGTTTAACAAAAGCAGAGTGTGAACAAGCAAAAGTTGATGGTGCACCTATAGAAAATTGTTATCATGAAAATGATTATTGGGCATACGCAGTAAAGAGATGCCATGACGAAGGCGGTAGATTACCGACAATGGCAGAAGTTGCTAAAATTGCTGATTATGTATACAACACAAGCGGCATAGGTGCTAAAGAAAATGTATCAAATTTAACACTTGACAATGACAAAGTTGCTTCTTTAGGTTTCACGCAAGCATCTTCTGGCACGTTCTACTTGTGGTCAGGTGAGGATAGCAGCCAATACGACGCATACTACCGATACTTCAACCCAGCTAACACGGGCTACATCAAAAGCGGCCGCGGCAGCAGCATCAGGCAAGCGGCTTGCTTAGCCGATTGATAACTTCTTCCCTCTCCCTTTGCGGGAGAGGGTGACACGCAGTGTCGGGCGAGGGTAAAGTTAATATATTGCATTATTTACAAATGAATGCTATATTACAATATAGGGTATAATTATGTGGAGGAGAAATTTATGAATATTATGCAAATGATGAAACAAGCTCAAAATCTTCAAAAAAAATTAAAAGATACACAAGATGAGCTCGCTAAAATGGAAATAGTTGGTGAAGCCGCAGGCGGAGCAGTTAAAGTTACTTGTGACGGTCAAGGCAAATTCAAATCAATAAAACTTACAGCTGAAGCACTTGACCCTGAAAATCCGCAATCTGTTGATCCTGAAGTTGTTGAAATGGTTGAAGATATTGTTACAACAGCTATTTTACAGGCAAGCATGAAAGCGACAAAATTAATGGAAGAAAAAATGAAGTCTGTTACAGGCGGTATTAACATTCCGGGATTATTCTAATGATTTATCCTAAAGCTATTGCAACACTGATAGAACATTTTCAAAAGTTTCCGTCTATCGGACCTAAATCAGCACAGAGGATGGCTTTTTACATGTTAAGAATGCCGCTGAGTGAAGTGCAAAAATTTGCACAGGCAATGATTGACGCAAAACAAAACACACGCACCTGCGAAATCTGCTTTAATATTTCCTCCGAAAGTCCATGCGAAATTTGCAGTTCAACTAAACGTGACCGTTCAATAATATGCGTAATATCAGAAACAAAAGATTTAATAGCAATAGAAAAAACTAATGAATACAAAGGTTTATACCATGTATTGCAAGGGCTTATATCACCGATGGATGGAATCGGTGCCGATGATATAAGAATAAAAGAACTATTAAGCCGGTTGACAGCTGAAGAAGTGCAGGAAATTATTCTTGCACTTCCTCCGTCTGTTGAGGGTGAGGCGACAAGCCTTTATTTAACAAAACTGATAAAACCTTTCGGCATAAAAGTTTCAAGAATTGCGTTTGGTCTTCCTGTAGGTGCAGATTTAGAATATGCTGATGAAATTACTCTTGCACGTGCGATTGAGGGAAGACGAGAAATTAACTAATCAGGGATTTTATTTAAATAAGTTTTATAGAATATTTATTTTATGGAAACAAATCTTTTAGAGATAAAGAATTTATCAGTTGAATACAAGTCAAAACACGGATTGCTTGGCAGCTTGCAAACCATACATGCAGTAAATAATCTTACACTGAATATAAAAAAGGGGGAAATCCTTGCTATTGCAGGAGAATCCGGCTGCGGCAAATCAACACTGGCAAAGACTGTTATGCTGCTTGAGCAAGCTAAATCAGGGGAAATTACTTTCAATAAAAAAAATATTTTGCAGATGAACAAGATAGAATTAAAAGATTTTAGAAAAAAAGTTCAAATGATTTTTCAAAATCCATATTCCAGTCTTGATCCTAAAATGAAAATTATTGACACTTTAAAAGAACCGTTAAAAATAAATTTTAATCTTTCTGAACACGAAATAGACACAATAATTCTAAAAACAATTGAAAAGGTAGGATTAGATAAAGAATGTTTGAACCTGTACCCTCATGAATTTTCAGGAGGTCAGCGTCAGAGAATTGCAATTGCCAGAGCCCTAGTTTTAAACCCTGAATTTATTGTTGCGGATGAACCGGTCAGTGCACTTGATGTAAGCATTCAGGCACAGATTATAAACCTGCTGAAAGAATTAAAAGAACAATATAATCTGACATTTATGTTTATATCTCATGACTTAAGTGTAATAAAGTATTTAGCTGATAGAGTTGCTGTAATGTATCTTGGCGAAATCGTAGAGTTAAGTAAAACAGATGAAATATTTTTTTCTCCGGCACATCCGTACACAAAAGCATTATTAGGAGCAATTCCGCAAATAAATCAAATCGGGGAGGAAAAGATTCTGTTAAAAGGTGACTTACCCTCTCCGGCAGATTTGCCAACCGGCTGTAAATTTCATACAAGATGTCCTTACTGTATGCCGGTTTGCAGAGAAAACATTCCGGAAGCTGTGCTGATTAACGAAAATCATTTTGTAAAATGCTTTCTTTATAATAAAAATCTATGATATAATCAATTTATGGATAGAAAAGTTATAACAGCAAATCGAAAAGCTTTTCATGACTACAATATTTTTGAAAAATATGTAGCCGGTATTGTCTTGACCGGAACAGAAATAAAATCCATCCGCAAAAATGCGATTAACTTAAAAGACAGTTTCTGCAAAATTGAAGATAACGAAGTTTTTTTGTATAAATGTCATATTTCACCTTATGAACAGGGTAACAGGTATAATCATGATGCTGAACGAACAAGAAAACTTTTACTTACAAAAAAAGAAATCCTAAAGCTTCAAAGTAAAGTTAAAAAAGAAAATTATACAATTGTTCCTTTGGAAGTTTTTTTTCAGGGCAGTCTTGCAAAAATGGAAATCGGGCTTGCCAAAGGTAAAAAGCTCCATGACAAACGGGACGATTTAGCGAAAAAAGACCAAAAAAGAGAAATTGAACGTGCATCTAAAATAAAATATTAGGAGCAGCTTATGAAAGTTGTTATTTTAGGAAAAGGTGAAATGCTTGCAAATCTTATTCTGGGAGTAAGTGATGCAGGATTTGAAATAGCGGGAGTATTCAGACACGAAAAAACTTCTATGCCCCGCTGGCGGTTATTGTTACATGATTTTTTCAAAAGTTCACCTGAAGTCACTCTTATTAAAGAAAAAAAGCTTTATGAAATCAAATGTAAATCTGCAAATTCTGAAGCTTTCAAACGTGAAATTCTAAAACTTAATGCTGATATAATCCTTGTGGGCACCTGGAAAGAAAAGCTAAAAAAAGAAATAATTGATTTACCTAAAATTGCGACAATAAACGTTCATCCATCGCTTTTACCAAAATACAGAGGCCCAAACCCGTATATTCAAACTATTTTACAAGGTGAAAAACAGTCAGGCATTACTTTTCATCTAATGACAGAAGATATTGACAGGGGTCCTATTCTTGCGCAGCAAAAAATAGATATTCTGCCTATGGATACAGCAAAGGAATTAAAAGCAAAAAACGTTTTTATGGCACGGCTTATAGCATGTGAGCTTTTGAAAAAATTAAATGCCGGTATTGTTCAGCCGATACCGCAAAATGAGTCGGAGGCAACATATTTTCCTAATATTACAGGTAAAGAAAAAATGCTTTCTTTTGAAAATCAAACCTCTGACGAAATAGTAAATACCGTACGTGCGCTTCATCCTTATTTACCGGCATATATAACATATAAGAATTTATTCTTTATTGTAAACCCGTATAAAATAAGGCTTACGGATAAGACAGGAACACCGGGCGCGATAATTTCAAAATGTGCAAAAACCCGCTCTTTAACAATCGCCTGTAAAGACAAAAAAGCTGTAAAAATGAGCGGATTAAAACTTTATCGTTTTCCACCGCTCACTAAATTCTTTATCGGTTGGCTCCACTAACCGCCGACACAGACTGCCTGTACAATGGGGTCGAGATTTCTGGGGCCATCGGAACCCCAATTTGTGCCAACAGATGCAAATGTTCTGGCATATGCCTTGTCAACACTTGTCTCAACTCCTCCCCAAACATAGAAAATGCTCATACCGCTCACTGTAGCAGAAGAGAAGCCATATTTAGATGCTTTTTCTGTATCAAGATTACCGGCAACATCTTCATGCTCTGCACCTGCAACTGATTGTCCGTATAAATCGTTTGCTAACGTTGTAAGTTCTGAATCATTAGCTAATCGCTGACCTTGGTCTGCAC
>CANUDF010000079.1 GCA_947857085.1 Candidatus Gastranaerophilales bacterium
TCTATCAAAATAATCAAGTTCAAATAGTATTCTGTTCGGTTTAACAACCGCTACCCAGTATTCCAGATTACCTTTACCTGAACCCATACGAGTTTCAGCCGGTTTTGCTGTAATCGGTTTATCAGGGAATATTTTAATCCAAACGTTACCGCCACGTTTGATTTCACGAGTCATAGCACGACGTGCTGCCTCGATTTGTCGGCTGGTTATCCAGCCAGGTTCTAAGGCTTGAAGTGCGTAGCCACCGAATTCAAGTTTTGTACCTCTTGTTTCAGTACCTTTCATTCTGCCTTTCATCATTTTGCGGTATTTTGTTTTTTTAGGCTGTAACATTATTATTTGCTCCTATTATTATTCAGTTTCTACTGCTTTGCGTCTCGGGCGTCTCATTCCTTTTTCATCGCCTTTACCGCTCTTTGTTTTGATGTTTTGGTCTGCTTTTTCGCCAGGCATTAAGTTACCTTTGAAAATCCAAACTTTAACACCGATTTTACCCATTATAGTATCAGCTTCTGTAAAACCGTAGTCTACGTCTGCTCTTAATGTTTGAAGCGGAATTCTGCCTTCTTTTGCCCATTCTGAACGAGCGATTTCAGCACCGCCTAAACGACCTGATACCATAACTTTAATACCTTGAACGCCTGCTCGCATTGTACGCTGCATTGCCTGTTTCATTGCACGTCTGAAAGCTACACGTTTTTCAAGCTGTTGTGCAATTGCTTCTGCTACTAATTGTGCATCTGCATCAATTCTTGCAACTTCTACTACATTGATTACAACAGGTTTACCAAGGTATTTGGTTACATCTTGTTTTAATTCTTCAATACCTTGTCCGCCGCGGCCTACTACTATACCCGGTTTTGCTGTTACAACTGTGATTGTTGTATTTTGTGCTTTTCTAGCAATCAATATCTTAGAAACGCCGGCAGCGTATAGTTTTTTCTTTATGAATTTTCTGATTTTAGCATCTTCTGCTACAAATTCACCGTATTCTTTTACCTTTGCAAACCATGTGCTTGCCCAAGGTTGAATAATTCCTACTCTAAATCCGGTTGGATGTGTTTTTTGTCCCATTTTTTATTCCTTTTACTTAATTACTTATCACTAACTTTTAAGGTAAGGTGTGATGTACGTTTTAGTCTTTTGTAGATACGACCTTGCGCTCTTGGTTTACCTCTTTTATATGTAACGCTTTCGTCTGCATAGATTTCAGAAATTTTTAAGCTTTCTGCTCCTACGCCGTATTTTTCTTGTGCGTTTGCAACAGCGGCTTTCAAGTTCTTTTCTACCACTCTTGCTGCAAAGTAAGGCATAAAACGTAACATATCTTGAGCATCTTTAACAGCTTTTCCTCTTACTTCGTTGATTACACGACGAAGTTTTCTTGCTGTCATTTTAATATCTGTTTGTCTTGATTTTGCTTCCATTTTTGTTTTCCTTATTTTCTTTTAGCAGTCTTGTCAGAACCTGCGTGTCCTCTGTACATTCTTGTCGGTGCAAACTCACCTAATTTGTGTCCAATCATTTGTTCTGTTACATAAACCGGTACATGAGTTTTTCCGTTATGAACGGCAATGGTATGTCCTAACATATCAGGTATAATCATTGATGCTCTTGACCATGTTTTTATAACTTTATGTTCAGAGTTTGCATTCATTTTTTCGATTTTTGATTGTAGAGCTTGTTCTACATATGGACCTTTTTTTAATGAACGTGCCATTAATTTCTCCTTTAATTTGTTTGAGTATTTTATCTTGGATTATTGCTCTACTCGGACAAGTCACTCATTTCGTTTCACTATCATTCGTTTTTGTCCTCGCAACTTCGGGCTGGGTTCGTGCTTCGCACTCACACGGCGCCCTACGCAAAATCCGCTATTTTTTTCTTCTTCTTACAATTAATTTGTCAGAAGCTTTTCCTGCTTTTCTTGTTTTATAGCCAAGAGCCGGTTTACCCCAAGGTGTTTTAGGGTGTCCGCCCGGACCTGTTTTACCTTCACCGCCGCCGTGAGGGTGATCGCAAGGGTTCATTGTTACACCGCGTACTGTAGGTCTGATACCTAAGTAACGTTTTCTGCCGGCTTTACCGATAGATAAGTTTTTAAATTCTGCGTTGCCTAATGTACCGATTGTTGCCAAGCATTCTTTTCTTACCATTCTCATTTCTGATGATGGAAGTTTTATTGTAACGTAGTTGCCTTCTTTAGCCATAACTTGAGCTGCATTACCTGCAGATCTTACCATAACTCCGCCGCGACCCGGTGTAAGTTCAATATTATGAACAATTGTACCTAAAGGAATTAATTCCAGCGGAATTGCGTTTCCTACCTGTACAGGTGCTTCAGGACCTGATACAATTACGTCGCCTACGTTTAAGCCTTCCGGTGTTAAAATGTATCTTTTTTCACCGTCTGCGTAATATACTAATGAAATTCTTACGTTTCTGTTCGGATCGTATTCGATAGTTTTTACAGTTGCCGGTACGCCGAATTTTTCACGTTTAAAATCTATTATACGGTATGCTCTTTTTACACCGCCGCCTTTGTGACGACATGTAATTCTACCGGTATTATTTCTTCCTGCTGTTTTTTTCAATGATTTTAACAATGATTTTTCAGGAGTTGTTGAAGTGATTTCTTGATAATCACTTTTTGTCATACCTCTTTGTCCCGGAGATGTCGGATTAAGTTTTCTGATTGCCATTTTTTATTTTCTCCTTTAATTGGCTTTGTACTTTCTTTGGGACCTATGCCTTTCGCCCCTTTTCGGTGTTATTATGCACCTATGAGTTCTTCAATAGGATCGCCTTCTATTGTTACGATTGCCTTTTTAGAACTGTCAGTTCTGCCGAATTTGTAACCCATTCTTTTTGAATGTGACGGCATATAAACTGTTCTTACTTTTTTAACTTTTCTTCCTGGAAAAGCTAATTCTACTGCTTGTGCAATTTCAACCTTTGTTGCGTCTTTGTTTACTTCAAAAGTATATTGACCCATTGTTGTTGCACCTACTGATTTTTCAGTAATCAAAGGTTTTTTGATTACGTCGTATAACTTTTCTGTGTTTGTTCTTTCTTTACTCATTATTGTAACCTTTCAGTTATTTCATTTACAGCAGATTCTGTCATTACAACGAAATCAGCTTCCAATAAATCTTTTACATTTAAGTTTGACGGTAAAATGATTTTTACGCTTGGGATGTTTCTTGCTGATAGTTCAAGGTTTTTGTTTTCATCAGCCTTAACATCTGCTACGATTAATGTTTTGCCGTTTACATTTAATGATTTTAATGCACTAACCATTAATTTTGTTTTTGGTTCTGCAATTGTTGAAAAATCTTTAACAACAACTAAGTGTGCTTCTTTTGCAGATAATGCAGATTTTAATGCAAGTTTTCTTGCCTTTTGAGGCATTGCAAAACCGTAATCTCTTGGTTTTGGTCCAAAAATTACGCCGCCGCCTGCGAACAATGGTGAACGTAATGAACCGGCTCTTGCTCTACCTGTTCCTTTTTGTTTCCATGGTTTTCTGCCGCCGCCTGCAACTTCAGCTCTTGTTTTTGCACAAGCTGAACCTTGACGTGCATTGTTTAATTGTCTTCTTAATGCTAAGTGCATTACGTGTAAATTAGGTTCTACGCCGAATACTTCTTTATTTAAAGTAATTTCGCCTAATTTTTCTCCGTTTGTGCTTAATATTTCTTTTGACATTTTTCTTTTCCTTTTCTTTTCCGTTTACCTCTTTCGATTTCTCGTTTTATATGGCAACTCGGGATTTTTAAAACTTTTCTGTTTTTTGTATTTGTCTTATAATTAATTCCATTTAGTTCTAGTAGGAACGATTGTTACCAATCTACCTTCACAGCCCGGTACTGAACCTTTTACTAATATTAAGTTATTAGCTGCATCTACTCTTACTAATTTCAATTTAGTAATTGTAACTCTTTCGTTACCCATGTTACCAGCCATTCTTTTGCCTTTGATAACACGGCTAGGAGTTGTACCTGCACCGATTGAACCAGGTTCTCTGTGATTTTTTGAACCATGACCCATCGGTCCTCTGCCAAAGTTCCATCTCTTAACTGTACCTTGGAATCCTTTACCTATTGATTTTCCGGTTACGTCAACTTTTTCTACGTTATCAAGAACTGATAATTCAATTTTGTCGCCAACCTTATAATCTTGCGGATTGTCAACTCTGAATTCTTGTAAGTGTCTGAAGTTATTCAAACCGTTTTTCTTGAAATGACCTAATTCAGCTTTTGTTAAATGTTTTTCTTTTGCTGCTACTGTTCCGACCTGAATAGCATTGTAGCCGTCAGTTTCAACTGTTTTAACCTGAGTTACTACAGTTTCGTCTACTTTAATAACAGTTACTGGGATTGCCAAACCTTGTTCGTCGAAGATTTGAGTCATTCCAACTTTTTTTCCTATTACACCTAGTGTCATATTTTTACCTTTCTAGCTCGCCCTACTTGGTGCGGACATATTCCGCCCCTGTTTCGGGTTTGCATTTTCTCTTGCGAGCGCTACGTAACTCTTTCTTTAC
>CANUDF010000080.1 GCA_947857085.1 Candidatus Gastranaerophilales bacterium
CAAAATTGTTTAATTCCAAAAAATCTGTTAAATGTATCGGAGGCGGGAGCGTCGTTGAGGTAATTATGCCCCTTAGGCGAAGTAAAGGATTTACATTGGCTGAAGTACTTATTACGCTGGCAATAATCGGTGTAGTGGCAGCAATGACAATACCAACTCTGGTGGTTTCTTACCAGAAAAAGATGACTGCGGTGCGTGTGAAAAAGGCATATGCGGAATTGATTCAAGCCATAAAGCTTTCAGAGATAGATAACGGGCCTATGAATAGCTGGGATTTTGGCAGTTATAATGATGTTGAGCAAACCAGAATATTTATGGCTAAATATATCCTGCCCTACTATAAAAACTATAAAGAATGCAGTACGGGTTTAGATTATTCGTGCGGAATACCAATTAGTGCAGGCGGAATTAATTATCTTGTAAATAATGGTTTGGGATTATCCTTTTTACGTGATCACACTAACAAAAGTATACCGATGATAATTTCTGTTAACGTAAATAAAGGCGAAGCTGCTCTTTTGGGACGGGACAGTTTTTATTTTCAAATAAGAAATGGAAAAGTATTACCGGAAGGTTGGTATGATGGAATAACCAGAGATGTTATACTTGGTAATGGCTATGTAGGAGCCGTTGATACATCAAATCCTGAAAGTCCCCCGATAAATCTTATTTATTCCTGTAAAAAAGCACCGGACAAGAATCCTCCTGACGGAGCTTCAGATGAATACAGACATGCATGTACAGCGTTATTAGTGCTTGATAATTGGGAATTCAAAGATGATTATCCATGGTAAAAAAAAGCGGTGACATTGTCACCGCTTTTTTTATTTGCATTTATTATTTTACAAAATAACTTGCATTAACATTTGCATATAATTTTATAACACCTGTTTCAATAGGGGTTCCGCCCATAGCCGCTTCTGAATCTGCAACTGCACTTTTTGCCATCATGTTATACATAACTCTTTGAGATATACCGGAGGTATTACAGCTTGCATTAATTGACTTTATACCTGTTATAGCCGTGCCGGCAGCCTTTGCAAGAATATCAGCTCTTGCCTTAGTTTTTTGTGTTGCCGTAGTAAGCAGACCATCACATTCCTTTTCATATGATGATAAAGTGAAATTTAAATTATCAATATTTGTTGCGCCCAAAGATATTGCTTTGTCAATTATATCCCCTGCTTTATCTATTGATTTTGTGTGTACAATAATTCGGTTTGATACTTCATATTTATCAAAATTTCTTTTGCTGCCTGAATAAGTGTAAACCGGTTGAGCGCTGAAATCAGAAGTTTTGACATAATCTCCGTTTGAAGGCATAATCATACTTTTCATTGCATTATAAAGTCTGTCCGAAAGTTCTTTGTTTTGCAATGTAGCTTTCTGCATTGACTTTGTATCTGATGTAACCACGGCAATTGAAATTTCAACGGTATCAGGTGCAAGTTCTTTATTTGCAGATGCGGTTGAATTAATATAACCTCTTTCTGCTTCTGCAAAAGCCGCTGTTGAAAATAATAAGCATAAAGCCGCTGTCGTAACCAAAATCTTTTTCATATAATATCTCCTTTACTTTGTAATAGTCTCATTTTCAGATGACTTATTCTCATTTGGAAGTTCTTCTTTTTTTACTTCTTCAAACTCTTTCAACATCATTTTATTAATCATTCTGGATTGAGACTGCATTTTAACACGTTCCATCAAGACTTTTAATTCTTCTTCATTTAGCTCTTTCGGCGCTCCAAAAGAAACTGCAAATCGCTGTTTTGTCGCAATAAAATATATAATTGCAACTATAGCCCATAAAAGTATACCCTGATAAAGATTTATTGCAGGTGTAATGCCGGTGGTAAAATGGTTCCAAATAGTCATTGCAACATATCCTGGGAATGCAATAAATCCGGCAGCAAGACAGGTTACAATAAATAAAGCTGTCAATATCCCTTTAATTCCGCATATTTGTATTATCTTTGGTCTGTTTTTCATACATCTTCCTTTATCATTTCAAGAAATTCATTTTCTGTTAATATTATAACACCTAAATCTTTTGCTTTGTCTAATTTTGTTCCTGCATTTTCTCCCGCAAGAACATATGTTGTCTTTTTAGATACTGATGATGAGGTCTTTCCGCCTAATTTTTTTATTAATTCAGAAGCCTCATCTCTTGTCATATTTTGTAATGTTCCTGTTAATACAAAAATTTGTCCTGATAATTTATCAGATTGCGGCAGAGCTTTTGAAACAGGATTAAGCCCGAGTTTTTTTAATTCTTCAAGCATATGTATATTATGCTCGTCATGAAAAAATTCATAAACTGATTCTGCCATTTTAATACCTACGCCGTTAATGTCGGAAATCGTTTCTATATCAGCATTTTTTATATCATCTATTGTTGCAAATCTTTCAGCTAAAAGTTCAGCCGTTTCTTTACCTATATGACGAATAGTTAGTGCAGTAAGAAATCTATTTAACGGTCTTGTTTTACTGCTTTGAATTGATGTATACATATTATATGCAGATTTTTCTTTTATACCTTCCAGCTGCATAAAATCCTGCATTGTTAATCTGTATAAATCAACAGGTGTGCTTATAAATCTGTTTTCATAAAGCTGCTGAATAACAGAAGGGCCTATGTAATCAATATCCATTGCATCTTTTGAAACCCAGAATTCTATTTTTGCGGTAATCTGCTGTGAACAGTTTTTGCTTTCACAGTATAAATTAACTTCATTTTCTCGTGTAACAAGTAAAGAATCACAGGCCGGACATCTTTCAGGCGGAATATATTCAGGTAAACTGTTATGCTCCGGTGTGTCCATAACTTTAATTACCTTTGGGATAATCTCAGCTGCTTTTTTTATTAAAACAGTATCGCCTATTCTTACATCAAGTCTTTTAATTTCATCAAAATTATGAAGGCTGGCTCTTGCGACCGTACTGCCGGCAAGCAATACAGGCTCAAGTATAGCAACCGGAGTTACAGCACCGGATTTACCGATATTCAATTCTATGTCTAAAAGTTTAGTTGTAACTTCTTCCGGCGGAAACTTAAATGCAGTTGCCCATTTGGGCGCTCTTGATGTAAACCCTAAGTCTTGCTGGCATGCAAGGCTGTTTACTTTTATAACAACACCGTCAGTTGCGTAATTCAATCCTGAACGCAGGGTATCCCATTCTTTGCAATAATCTATTGCTTCTTCCATATTTTTGCATAATCTGATATTAGGGTTAACTTTGAAACCAAGCTTTTTTAGATACATCATTCCTTCATAGTGAGTTTTAGGTGGATTGGGAACATTTTCAAAAACAGAAGAATATACAAAAATAGATAAATCTCTTTTTGCTGTTATTGTACTGTCAAGCTGGCGAATTGAACCGCTTGCAGCATTTCTAGGATTTGCAAAAACTTTTTCGCCTTTTTCAAGGTTTTCTTCATTTAATTTTTCAAACGAAGTTTTAGGCATATAAATTTCACCTCTCACTTCAACATTAACCGGCTCAAAAAGTTTCAGGGGTATAGCCTTTATTGTTTTTAAATTTGGAGTAATATCTTCACCCGTAACACCGTCGCCTCTGGTTACTCCTCGAACAAAAATCCCGTTTTCATATGTTAAAGCTATTGCAAGTCCGTCAATTTTAAGTTCACAAACCAAATCAATATTGTCACCGCATTCTTTAGTAACACGCTCATACCATTTTGTAAGTTCTTCTTCATTATAAGTATTGTCTAGACTATATAGACGATATTTATGTGTATGCGGAAAAAATTTCTCGCTCACGGAACCTACACGCTGCGTCGGGCTGTCAGGAGTTTTTAAAAGAGGGTACTTGTCTTCAAGTTCTTTTAATTCTGCAAATAATTTATCGTATTCAAAGTCGCTTAAATACGGATTTTCTTCTACATAATATTTATAATTGCTCTTATTTATTTCGTCTTTTAAAAAATTTATTCTGTCTAGTACAGATTCCATTTGACCCTCTTTATATTCTAAAATTATAACACAAATTTACGAGCAGGAAAAGGACCAGTAGACTGATTTATAGGTTAAATGTTACAAAATGTAAAGATTAATTTTAATATAACTGTAATTCAGTTATACTGCCTGTATGGTATGGTATGGTATGGTCGAAGTGTAATTATATATAAGTCTTTAAAGAATAATCGAAAAGAGCCGTAAACATGACTACAAGGAAAAAAACGAAAGGGAACAAGTCATGGGTATGGC
>CANUDF010000081.1 GCA_947857085.1 Candidatus Gastranaerophilales bacterium
AAACAGGATTAATTGACTATGATGAAAATTTCCGCAATGAATGGATAAGCCATTCCCAATATGGATTTTCACTATGTATGATGCACGGCTTCAAACGTATAGCAAAAATGATTGCTGCTCACCACGGACGTGAAGAATGGGGTGCCATAATAGATTTAGATCAAAAAGATTTAGAATCTGAATTATATTTCTTACATTTTATGGACAACCTGTCCGCAAAATTCGGAAGAATTAATGTTGCAATGATAGAAAGAGGATTACATTGGCAAAACTAACAGAAAAGCACAATTATGAAGGGACTCTAGTTTGTGTTGAAGGAATTGACGGTTCCGGCAAATCAACACAACTGGCACTTTTACGCGATTGGCTCAAAGCAAGCGGAAAAGATGTTATCTTTACAGAATGGAATTCATCTCCGCTAATCAGCCAGACAACAAAGCTGGCCAAAAAGAAAAATATGCTTTCACCGAGGACTTTCAGCCTGCTTCATGCTGTTGACTTTGCAGACAGATTGAAACAGGTTATTGCGCCTGCTCTTAAAGCGGGGTTTATCGTGCTTGCAGACAGATATGCATATACAGCTTTTGCCCGTGACGTTGCAAGAGGTGTTGACCCTAAATGGGTTCGGCAGGTTTATGATTTTGCAATAAAACCTGATTTGACTATATATTTTGATATTGACCCTAAAACTTCAATGGAAAGAATTTGTTTTAACAGAACTCCAAAATTCTATGAAGCAGGTATGGATTTAAAATTAAGCAACGACCCTTTTGAAAGTTACTTGCTTTTCCAAACAAGGGTTATTAAAGAATATAAAAAAATGCTTAATGAGTTTGATATTGTAAAACTTGATGCAAATGATTCTATACATAAAAAACAGGTTGCTATAAGAAAAATGT
The DNA here is from genome assembly GCA_947857085.1 of Candidatus Gastranaerophilales bacterium. Taxonomy (GTDB): domain Bacteria; phylum Cyanobacteriota; class Vampirovibrionia; order Gastranaerophilales; family Gastranaerophilaceae; genus SIG32. The sequence continues at coordinate 900 of CANUDF010000081.1, forward strand.
TAAAAGAAATTCTGGAAGCCAAAGGAGTAACTATCTAATGGTAAAATTTAAAACAAAACACGGCTACGAAGGCTTATTGATAGTAATCGAAGGAACCGACGGTTCCGGTAAATCAACACAGCTTGAACTTTTGAAACGTTCTTTGCAGGATCAGTCTTACGGGGTTATGGTTTCGGAATGGAAAACTTCAAGATTAATTGCAAACGTAATTGATGACGCTAAAGACAGAAACCTTTTAAACGCAACAACATACAGCTTATTGTACGCGGCAGATTTTGCCGATAGATTGGAAAATCAAATTATTCCCGCGTTAAAATCAGGTTTTATAGTTCTTTTGGACAGATATTATTATACTGCTCTTGCGCGCGATGTTGTAAGAGGGCAAAATATTGAATGGGTAAAAAATCTATACGATTACGCACCTGAGCCGGATCTGGTATTTTATCTTGATATGCCGGTTGATGTTTTATTAAAAAGAATTATAGGAACAACAGGTCTTGATTTTTATGAAAGCGGCAGGGATATCGGCTTTTCAACAGACTTTTACAATAGTTTTGAAATCTATCAAAACAAATGTCTTGAACAATATGAAGATATGAAAAAAGAATATGGTTTCATAAGTATAGACGGGACTAAGTCTATCCCTGCAATTCACAAAATTATGAACAGCGAAGTCCAAAAAATATTGGATTCAGGAATTCTTAACTGATTATTCTGATTAAAAAATGTGACAAATGTAAAAAATTGAACATAAAAATTTACGTTGTGAAACATTTTGTATTTTCGAGCATGGTTTGTGCTAAGTTAGATAATGTGAAAGAGATTATTAGGTTTAAGGAGATTAATGAATGTCTGAATACTTGAGCAAAGAAGAGATTAAACAATGGAGAAGCTCATTAGAAAAGATTACATTAGAAGAATTTGCTGCCAGACTAGGGAAAAAATTAGAAGAAGATAAACCGACAAATGACATTGTAGACATAGTTCTTAAAGGTCAGCCGGTAATCTCAAATGAAACCGATTGGTTACAATCACGCGGGGAACGCTTAAGTACAATTGCAGACAGAGCCTATGAAAAAGAAAGAGAAATTGCTCCGTCTCCATTTTCTGCTCAAAATATCAAACACGAAACTTCTGTAAAAAAAGCTGCGGCTAAAAAACAAACCGCGCCTAAAACGGTAAAAACAGAAAGTTCGTCTGATAACTTAAGAGAAGAAGTCAGAATTGTATTCAAAAAAGCGTTAACAGACAGAGAACAAAAAGTATTTGACTACTTTGCTCAAAACAGTAATGAAATTGTTTATGCAAAAGACCTTGCAGCCCTTCTTGATTTACCTAGAGATTATGTATATAAATACATCAAAAACTTAAGAGCAAAAATAGAAGGCGATAACCTTAAAAATGCTGATAAAGGCGGATTTATATTAACAGTTTAACCGAATCAAAAACATAAAAAAGAAGCTTAATAAATAAGCTTCTTTTTTATTATGAAAATATATTATTTCTCTTCTTTTATTGTTCTGGTAATAAATGCCGCCGTGAGCAGACATAAAGCCCCAACAAGAAATGCATACTCCCAGTGATAATTTACCATACTATCTTCATAGGCAAATACACATTTTGAAATAAACCATGCAACAAGTGTACAAACAAACACCTGAGGTCCTGCTATAAATATATTAAAAATTCCCATAACAGACCCTTCTGTACCTTTTTTAATATACTGGGACAGCATCGCAAAAGGTAAAGCACAAATACTAGCCCATCCGATACCTGCAAAAGCCATAAGTAACGCAACAGATATAGTATTAGCTGTAAATACCATACCAATATATGCCGCAGCCATTGATAACAGTGCTAGAATATGCACTTTTTTATTTCCAAATTTTTCTGCTAACATTCCAATTGGTATAGCAACCAAAAAACAAACCAGATTAAATATAGCAAAACAAATTGATGAAAAATTTGTGCCGTTAACAACAGCGTCATCAAACATATGTTTCGCTGTTTCTGATGCGGACGTCAAATCAGGCACACCAAAAATTGTATGAACTGAATACTGCGTAAAAAATATTAAAAGACACATAGTTCCAATCCAGGTAAAAAATTGCATTATACATATTTTTACAACCTCAGGAGATAACAGGAAAAAGTTCTTTAAGGAATCCCAAAAATTATCCTCTTTAACTCCTGCAATAGCTGCGTCTTTGATAATCTCTTTTCTTGATTGGTGCTCATTAATTGTAATACAAGTCCAGAGCATCGCAAGAGAAAAAGCGAGTGCCGCCATAATAAATTGTGCAGGAATAGACATTTGAAAATTAAATACATATTTCAAAAACGGTGCAACTCCCGCAGCAACAACAGAGCCCAGTCCTATGGCAAGGCTTATGTAGGAATTTGCCAGTGCATGCTGCTCCTGAGGAACCACATCAGGGATTAAAGCCCTGTAAGGCCCCTGTGCGACATTTATACAAGCATCAATAATCCAAATCATGATTGCAGCTATAAGCAAAGCTGTCCAAATAGGAACCTCAATGCCCGTAGCACTTTCCAGAGCAACAGCAACATTTTGGGAATTAGGAAATATCCATAAAGCTAAACTGGCAATTAATGCCCCGCCAAGCAGATAAGGTCTTCTCCGGCCAAATTTAGAAACAGTTTTATCACTCAATGCGCCAACAACAGGCTGCACAACCATACCGGTAAAAGGTCCGGCAAGCCATATTAAACCATATAAAAACGGTGACGCACCTAAACTTTCTGTAACAGGTCCGGACAAAATTATTCTCATCTGCCAGGCAAACTGAAGACCAAAAAACCCCAATGCAAAATTTAAGAATTGAGCTGTACTAAATTTTTTTAAATCTGCCATTAATAACTCTCTCCAAAATATTTTATACTCTTTTTACAGCTGCGTCAATCAAACCCTTGAATAATGGATGCGGCTTATCAGGTCTGGACTTAAATTCAGGGTGGAATTGAGATGCAACAAACCAGTCAAGTTTTGGTAATTCCACAACTTCTGCAAGCATACCGTCAGGAGACATACCAGAAAAAACAAGACCCGCATCTGAAATTTGTTTTAAAAATTCATTATTAACTTCATATCTATGTCTATGCCGCTCGGAAATCTTTTCTTTTCCATAAGCTTTGGCTGCAACTGACCCCTTTTTTAAAACACAGTCATATGCGCCTAGCCTCATTGTACCACCATAGCCTTTAACATTTTTTTGCTCCATCATCAAATCAATAA
>CANUDF010000082.1 GCA_947857085.1 Candidatus Gastranaerophilales bacterium
CATCCAAATACAGATAAAAAAAGTTATCTTTCTTAACCATACCCAAGCTTGAACCGTTCACTAAGCTATATGTTATCTCAGGTTCATCTGGTGGTTCGGTACTCTGTGCATCCAGCCAGGCCTGACATTCCGGCGTTTTATTATCACTGTTTATACATTGTGTATTTAATAGGTATGAGCAATTAGTAGTTTTGTCTTCCACTGCTTCTTCTATGCTTGAAAAATGTGCATAGCAATAACTAATACTAACTACATCCCCTGCCGCATAAGCAGGTGTGTCAAACCATAATCCTTTAGGTTCGTAACTTATCCAGCAGTCGTCACAGCGGGTAGTCCTTAAATATGGTGCCAGATATTTTGCAAAAAATTCATCATCAACTAAGCTGTAATCCCAGTTAGAAGTTGCCATATTATCAATAGTGGAAAGTTTAACAGATTCAACTATCTCGGCATATTTCTTTTTAAACGCTGCCAAATGCTGTTTCTTTGAAACATCACTTATAAGTGTCGGAATTGTCATTGCCGCTACTATTCCGATAATACCCAGTGTGATTAAGACTTCGGCAAGAGTGAAACCTTTTGTCCGATTGAGTGCAAAAATGCTTTTCATAAAATTTTCTCCCATGTTAAATTAAATCATATAATAAAATAATAATCTCAATATAAGATAAATAATATTATATTTGAATACTTTTGTCAATACTTTATAATTTTATATATGAATATATCAGATTGGGATAATGGAGAGATAATTCGTGTACTGATTGCGCACAATAAAATTTCTCAAAAAAAACTGATAAAAATGCTTGAGGAATATACAAAACAAACAATCCCTCAATCGACTTTTGCCAACAGAATTTGGCGTAACAGTATGCGATTACGAGAATTACAGGACGTATGCAAGGTTCTAGGGTATGATATTATTATACAACAGCGAAAAAAGTATTAATTTTTCTAAAGAATTTGCCGTTTTACTTTTATACGTATTAGCTATTTAAGTAGGAAAAATAAATAAAATCCTATATTTCTATTTGTTGAAAAATTTCATGATTTTATCAAGTAACCCTTCGTCTTCCTGCATATCTGTGTGTTCGAGTTTTTGTAATTTTTGTTGAATTTTCGCGTAATCCTCAGAACCTTTGGCTATTTCAAGATATTTTTGATAGTATTCAACAGCAGACGGTTTATTTTTTAGTTTTTCATAAATTTGTGCAAGCTTTCTTACTACAATGGCATTACGTTTATCAAGTTCATATAATTGTTCAAGATAGTCTGCCTGAGCTCTATAGTCGCCGATACTTTCACGAAAATCAGCAAGTTTTTGCAAAGCTTTTTTATTTGCCGGCTCTGCTTTTGAAATCTTTTCCCAGAATTCAATTGCATGGTTTCTGTCGCCTGTTTCTTCCAAAAGAACAGCTAATGTATTCATAAGCTCTATGTCATTTCCTTTTAGTTGAAATGCATTCAAAAATTCGTTTACGGCGATGTCTTTATTACCTCTTACAAGATTGAATTTACCCCAGTTGAGGTGGACGTTGTAGTCATCATTTTTATTTTCATAGATTAAAGCGCGCATTTGGTAAACCAGTGCGGAGTTTCTGTCAAGTTCGTTGTATTTTTCCACGCACTCAAGGGCATTATCATATTCCTGCTGGATATAGTAATATTGGGCTTTGAGTGCATAAAATTCTGGATTGTTTTTGTGTTTATCTTCAAGGCTGCATAATTTTTCGTAGGCATCTTCTCCGCATTCCAGCATACATTTTACCTGAAAAATCTCGTCCTTTGTAAGTTCTTTTGCCTTTTGGGGCTGATTGTTTTTCAGATACAGTCTTGCCAGGTTTTCCTTTACCGTTTCGGTGTCAAACCGCGGCAGTGCTCGTTCCAATACATCTATTGCACTTGTTATCATATCTTCTTTTACATACAGCTCTGCAAGTTTAAGAAATACTTCTTCGTGGTTTTCTTCGTATTCAAGAGTTCTTAAAAATTCGTCTATTGCTTTTTGGCTATTTCCTGTTTGTTCATAGAGGTTTGCCAAAGTAAAACGCGTCATGACGATTTCTTTTTCGTCCTCGGTGTTATTGAGAGCTTTTTTGTAATCGCTTATTGCCTGTTCGAGTTTTTGTTCTACGGAGTGAAGGTTGCCGCGGTAGATGTAGTATTTGTATTTATCCGTGTCAATGTAGATATCCATAAGCTGTTCATAGCAGAGAGTATTTGTCATGTCTTTTTCAAGAATTTTAGAGTAGTATTCTGCTGCTTCGTCTTTTTTGTTTAACATCATTGCAAGGTGACCCAGACGTTCTAAAATTCCCAAGTCTGAGGGGCGTTTTTCGTGTTCTTTTTTATATTCTTCATATGCTTGCTCGTATTGTTCATTTATTTCATATTGTTCAGCTGTTTGTATGCTCATTTTTTACTCCTTGTCAAATTAATTATACATAAAATTTTTGTTCCTTAATAGTCTTTGTGGGCTAGTTAAAAGTGTTTTGTGCCTTTTCAAGACCATTTATAAGATAGTATTCAACCGCACTGACAGCGCGTTTGAGTACCTGTTTAAGTTCTTCGGTTTGTTCTTTTGTAAAGTTTTGGAGCACAAAACTTTCTGAAGGGATAGGAGGCTGGGGGCCTATACCTATTTTCAGCCTTGTAAAGTTTGAAGTGCCGGTATGTTTTATTATTGACTTAATACCGTTATGACCTCCGTCGGAACCGTTTCCCCTGAACCTTAATCTTCCCAAATCAAGTGCTATATCATCATAAACTATCAAAATATCTTTTATGTCAATTTTGTAATAGTTCATAATAGCCGCAACTGCTTCTCCTGATAAATTCATAAATGTTGTCGGTTTTGCTAATATTATATCTTCGCCGTTAAGTTTAAATTTTGTCATGAAACATTTAAGTTTTTTTTCTTCTTTAAATGATAAATTATTATCCAGCGCTATTTTATCAACTACCATGAAGCCGGCATTGTGCCGTGTAAAACAATATTTGTCCCCGATATTTCCCAAACCTGTTATTAATTTCATTTCCCTAAACCTTTTATATTTATTATTTTAACGTAAATAAATATTACCGTGTTGATTTACCAACATTTCGCTTAACAAAAAGATAAGATAAACGTATTTTGATTATAAGTTGAAATCAATGTGAGGATATGTCATGAAAAATAAACAAATCATACAAGAAAAAAGTTCTGAAAAGGTGGCAAAATTTTTAGATAAAAACACCTTGCATAAAAAAGATTTTGCAGAAATGATAGGTGTTACTCTTTCATATGTATACAATCTTATAGATGAATCTATTCCATTTTCTACAAGAGGAACTACTTTAGAAAGGATTGCTACGGTAATGGAAATTGAACCTGAAGAATTTGAAGAATATAAAATACCGCAGGAACCTGTTATAATTGATGATTCAGTTGAGTTTATAAAAGATGCTATTAAATCTAAAAAAATGTCTGTAGTAAATTTTCTTAAAGCTTTTCCCCGTAAAAAGAGACTTGATATAGTTGATATATTACGTGGAACATTGCCGGTACCGATTGATTATAAGGATTTATCAATGATAGGTCAGGTTCTTGATTTGACAACAGACGAAATTTACAACATGTGGGAAAGAAGACTAAAACAGGTTTTAGAAATAAACGGTATGAATATATATTCAAATGCCGCACTTGTAAACTCAATGTTTGAATGCGCCAAAAAGTTTATCCACCTAAAATAAATATAATGCTCTCAAATTATGAGAGCATTTTTTTTGAAAAAATTGTTGACAATAAAATTTGTTCTTGTTAAACTTAAATCATTGACAACATTAGTCAATATGAAATATGAATAGCAATAATTTCTTGCGCTTGTAGCTCAGCAGGTAGAGCACTCCCCTTTTAAGG
>CANUDF010000083.1 GCA_947857085.1 Candidatus Gastranaerophilales bacterium
CAGAAGCCTGCAAAGCTTTTACCCCCGGTTCGAATCCGGGTGTCGCCTTTTTTAATAAATATTAAGTTGAAAATTGTCTTTTGGGCAATTTTTTTTATGTTTTTTCTTTATCTCAATATGATTAAACCAGTGTGGAGTACAATTAAAACTTTTAGCGGTACAAGTCTTAAATGCCCGAAGCAAATGAAGCTGAATGAAAACTTAACTGCTGATTTTGACAAATCAATGTCTATGCTTTCTTTAAAAAAAGGTGATAAGCAAATTGGGTATGAAATACTTGAAAGAGAAAATAATTGTATCAAAGGGGTTGATATTGAAGTCACAGACAATGCAGACAGGCGGAGAGGGCTCGGCAGTCTACTAAAAGCCCTATCTGTTATGATAATGAAAGAAAACAACTTAAAGCATGTGTATATATTTGCTTTGCCCGAAGCGGTAAAGTTTCATTATATTAATGGATTTAGGACAGCAAACAGAAGTCATGAAGCAGCAGCCTCATGTATGAAATCATTATTAAAATCTAATACTCCTTTTGATAATCTTAAAACACGAGCAGAGGCGCTCTGGCTAAGAATTTCTCTGAAAGACCAGAAAGCTGTAGATGAGGCTGATAAGTTATACGATGAATTTTTAAAATCCGTATTTGAAAAGGGTATTTCGTTAAAAGATGCAAATTTCCCCAGTACATTAGATATGCGTCTTACTTCTAAAAATGTTTCAAAGAACAGTTCTTATTACAACAATATATTAAATAAATTTGGGATTGACTATACAATATAAAAAATGGACGATACAAGGCTCGAACTTGTGACCCCTTGAATGTCGTTCAAGTGCTCTACCAACTGAGCTAATCGTCCATACTTTTTATTTTACAAAGAACTTACATAAACGTCAATATCTTCATCAGATATCATTTCAGTTGCGGCAACAAGAATTTTGTTGTTGTCAAGTTTTAAGCCGCCTATTATGTTATTTCTTTTTAGATTTGCAAGTACGGTATCAGCGTCTTTAACCTCAATTACAAATTCATTAAAGAAGTTTTTATTTAACGTTTTTATGCCTTTTTCTGTTAATTTTTCAGAAAGTTTGTGTGCTTGTTTTGATGAAAGATATCCGGCCTGTTTAAAGCCTTTTTCACCCATAACGCTTAAATATAATGCTGCGCAAAGTCCTATTAATGCCTGATTTGAACATATATTGCTTGTTGCTTTATCACGTTTAATATGCTGTTCACGAGTTTGTATAGTTAAAGTGAATGCCTGATTTCCATCTGCGTCTACAGTGCGTCCTGCAAGACGTCCTGGAAGCTGGCGCATATATTTATCTTTACAAGCCATAAAACCTGCTGACGGGCCTCCAAAGCATACAGGAATACCTAAAGTTTGAATGTCGCCTACCATAATATCACATTCAACCGGTTTCAATATTGAAAGAGTTGAAACATCAGTACATACAACAAGCAGAGTATCAACAGATTTTATATCAAGAATTTCTCCATAAAAATTGGGTGTTTGGACTAATACGCATGAATATTCAGCCGTATTTGACGGGATTTCGTCAAACCATTCAACACTAATGCTGTTGGCCTGAGTGTAGGTTTCAATAACTTTTTTATATTCAGGATTTAAAGAATTTGCAGCCAGAACTTTATCAATTTTCTTGATACGGACAGCCATCAGGATTGCTTCTGCACAGGCCGTTGCAGCGTCATAGACAGTAGCATTTGCGATATCCATATTAGTCAGCCGGCACATCATTGTCTGAAATTCATACATAACCTGCAAAGTTCCTTGTGAAATCTCAGGCTGATAAGGCGTGTAAGCAGTGTTGAATTCAAATCTTTGAGCAATTTGGGAAATACACGCAGGTATGAATTTGTTATAATACCCAGCACCTAAAAAGCTTACATAATCAGTCTTGTTCTTTTTAGCAAGAGCTTTTACATGTTTTTGGGTTTGTAATTCACTCAATGCTTCATTCAGCTCAAGTGTTTGCATTCTTGCCTTTTCTGGAATTTGTTTAAACAAATCTTCTACGCTGTTTATGCCTATTTCAGCACACATTTCTTTTTTCACATCTTCGTTATGTACCAAAAAATTATTCATTATTCCAATTCTTCTTTATAATCGTCATACTCTAAAAGGTCTGCTAATTCAGCGTCATCACCTGTTCTTTCAATTTTTACAAGCCAGCCTTTTTCATAGCAGTCTTCGTTCAATGTTTCCGGAGTGTCTGTAATGGATTCATTAGTATCAATGATTTTTCCGCTTACAGGCATATAAATTTCCGAAGCAGCCTTAACCGATTCTATAGTCGCAAAAGTTTCACCTTTCTTAAATTCAGAGCCTGTCTCAGGTAATTCTACAAAAACAATGTCTCCAAGCTGTTCAATGGCATAATCTGTTAAACCGATTACATAATGCCCGTCTTCTTCTAACAGATACTCATGAGATTTTGAACATAATATTTTTTCAGTGATACTCATTATTATCTCCTTATGATTTTACTTTATTTCTCTTTGCTACAAATGGTCTTTTTACAACTTCAGCATCATGAAGTTTTTCTCTTATCATAACCTGAACAATTGTACCTGCGCAAATTTCTTTAATATTTTTTACATAAGCCATTGCAATATTTGCACCCAGCATAGGTGAAACACCTCCGCTTGTAATTACACCGACTTTTTCACCCTTATAATAAACTTCATATTCATGACGAGCAATTGATTTGTCAAGCATTTTCAGGCCTATGAGTTTTTTGGGGGCTCCGTTTTCAATCTGTTCCATTATAACTTTTTTACCGTTGTAATTATCTTGTTTATCTTTAGGAACAGACCAGGACAAACCGGCTTCTACAGGTGTTGTATTTTCGTCTAAATCATTTCCGTATAAAGGCAGGGCAGCCTCAAGCCTTAAAGTATCACGTGCCCCTAAGCCTATAGGCATAATACCGAATTCTTTGCCCTCTTCAAGTAATTTGTCCCAAAGGTATTCCACATATTCATTTATTACAAGCAATTCAAATCCATCTTCGCCTGTGTAACCTGTTCTTGAAATATACATAGGAATGTTTAACAGTTTAGCTTCAATAATAGTGAATGAATCCTGATCAGCTTTGTATCCGAGTTTATGCATAAGGTCAATAGCTTTAGGACCTTGAACTGCAACCAGCGAAAGATTATGGGATTGGTTATCGAGGTTAATATTATAACCTCTCTGGTTTAAAGACATCCAGTTTATGTCTTCGTCAACTCTTGAAGCATTACATATTATAAGATATGTGTCTTCTTTTAACTTATAAATAATTAAGTCGTCAATTAAACCTCCATTTCGGTTTGGAAGTTGACAATATACAGCTTTACCATCTTGTAATTTTGATATATCCTGTGGAACCAGTTTATTAAGAAATTCCATGGCATCTCTTCCTATAACAAAAACTTCTCCCATATGAGATACATCAAAAAGTCCAATATTTTCCCGAACATTTTTATGTTCTTCGATAATAGACTTGTACTGTACAGGCATATGCCACCCTGCGAAATCAACCATTTTTGCTCCGAGAGCAATATGTTTTTCGTGTAAATAAGTTTTTTTGACCATGATACATTCTCCCTGTGTATTTATTTTCTGATTTTTATATAAAAATGTCAAGTATATTGTCATAATTTCAAATGTTTGTTATAATATAAATATATAAAGAGAAGGAGGTAATATGAAATTTGTAAATATTAGCTACGTCGGGGGGGGGCGTCTCCTCTAAGTAGAAAAGAAGAGGGTTTCGCGGGTATCGGGAACAGAAAATGTTTTCGAGACAATAGCGGTGGCAAAGCCACAACAAAAATTTTTACA
>CANUDF010000084.1 GCA_947857085.1 Candidatus Gastranaerophilales bacterium
TATTCCAGCTTTTGTTCTGGTAATTAGCCACCAGAGTAGGAATAGTCAAAGCAGCAACAACCCCAATAATAGCTAAAGTAATTAAGACCTCAGCAAGTGTAAAACCTTTAGCCCAATGTCTAAAGTGTTGTCGTGGCTCAGCCACCTCAGCCAATGTAAAGCCGTTATGTCTAAGGAAAAATATTCCCTCGACGACGTTCCCGCCTCTGGCTCCACTATGGTCTCGGAAACATTTTTCCTTAGACACTGCCTCAAAATCCTTGTCCTGTCTACTTAGAGGAGCTGCCCCCCCCCCCTGTTAGCAAGCTACTATTCATGCGCATTTCAGCCTCCTTCTTTAAATTCTGTTGCCATTTCTATCAAACTTGTACAAATCTTCTTCGCGGATACTTATTTCAAGCTTTTTATCGAAATTGTAATCAGCAGGAAGTTTTGCACTGCATTTTCTTTCCCCAATACTGAAATAAGCTATTTTTTCACTGCCTAAAAGCTCAGTAATATCAACGCTGACAGTTTTTTTAATATTACCGTTGCAAATCATATTTTCCGGTCGAACTCCGTATAATATATTTTCATCCAGTCCCAAATCAGAACCATTTATAAAATTCATTTGAGGTGAGCCTATAAATCCTGCCACAAAAGTATTTGCAGGGTTGTTATAAATTTCTTCCGGTGTATCTACCTGTTGGATTACACCTTTATCAAGTACAACAATTCTGTCACCCATTGTCAAGGCTTCTGTCTGGTCGTGGGTTACATATATGAAAGTGGTTTGAAGTCTTTCATGAAGTTTTTTAATCTCGGAACGCATTTGTACGCGAAGTTTAGCGTCAAGGTTTGAAAGTGGTTCGTCCATTAAAAATACTTTTGGATTTCTCACAATTGCTCTGCCCAGGGCAACACGCTGTCTTTGACCGCCTGATAATTGTTTCGGTCTCCTGTCCAAATATTCTGATAAATCAAGAATTTCTGCGGCTTCCTGAACTTTTTGTTCAATAATTTTTTTATCAACTTTACGCATTTTAAGCCCGAATGCAATGTTTTCACGTACTGTCATATGAGGGTAAAGCGCATAACTCTGGAAAACAAAAGCAATATCTCTATCTTTCGGCGGAACGTCATTTACTTTTTTGTCACCGATAAGGATTTCTCCGCCGGTAATTTCCTCAAGTCCTGCTATCATTCTCAAAATAGTTGATTTACCGCATCCGGAAGCCCCGACAAGAACTACAAATTCTTTATCTTTAATTTCTAAATCCACATTGTTTATTACAACTTTTTTATCGTAGATTTTTGTTACATTTTTTAAAATAACATTACTCATGCTTTAAAACAAAATCCTTTTCAATAGGGATTATAATATTGAAAGTAGTTCCTTTCATAACTTCTGATTCAGCCCATACAACCCCATGCAGTCTTCTTGCCAGAATGTTTGCTGTACCTAAGCTTATGGAGCGTACAATATTTTTCTTATTTGTCTTATCAAGCTGGTTATATGGTTCAAATAATCCGTCAAGTTCAGTTTCCTGCAAACCTATACCTGTATCTGTTATAGTTATCTGCATTAATGAATTTTCTTTAAAATTATCAAAAACTTTCATGCCGTTTATCATTTCAGGATCAGGATAAAATATTCTGAATGATATAGAACCTGTGTCAGTTAATTTTATAGATGTTTCTAAAAGGTTTTGAATAATTGTTTTGAGTGTTTTTTCGTCAGAAAATATAGCACGTTTAGCAATTTCTTCATAATCAAAGTTTACAGTCAGGCCTTTGTTTGTAACAGCTAAATCATTACTTCTGATAATGTTCTGTATCAGATTTATAATGTCAAAGGTCTGGTAATCATATTCATAAAGTGTGGATTCTGCGTAAGAAAATTCAATAAATTTTTCCATGAAATGCAATAAATCATTAGAGTTTTTGTTAATAATTCTTACATATTTGTCTTGTTTTCCGGTAATTTCTCCGCCTAAGCCATCCAGCAGCGCCTGAGAAAATCCGACTATAGAGTTGATTGGTGATTTGATTTCATTTGCAAGTTTAACAAGCATTGCATTTTTTTCTTTGTTAAACTGGCTTGTTTGTTCAGCATTGGCTAAAACATTTGTCATTGCTGTAATATCACGAACGGTTACAATAAAACTTCCATGATAACTCTTTGCGTTCAATTCAATAAAAAATTCTTTTGCCGTTGGTGTAAAAGCACCTGCGATAATAGGTGTTCGGGTTGCAATTGATTTTTCTATTTTTTCTCTGCCTTTATCTACAAGGTCATCAAAGTGATAGCTTTTTAAAAGTCTTTTTCCACCTTCAAAAACAGTAGTAGCTTTATCGTTAACCCATGAAATTCGTCCGTCTGTTTCGACTATTAGAACTGCGTCAGGAAGATTTTTAACAACTCTTCTAAGGTTCATTCCATACAAAAAATCTCTAAATACATTACCTAAGTTCATAATTTGCAATAGTTCCTTTGTTATTATATAATTCATAATAGCATAAAAAAATATCACGAATATTTAATATATTAATTTTTGTAATTTTTTTTAATGCTAACTAGCAAAAAAATCTTTTTTTGCGTTTTAAAATAAAAAATAAAACGAGATAGGTAAAGAATCAATTCTATAAATTGATTCAGAAATGGTAAGGTGACACTTATGAGAGAAGTAAACAACAACACTGCAAACCCCGGTAATGTTAATTTCCAAGGCGTTCAACCAAGAAACCTAAAAGAAGCAAATATTCCTTTAGATATGCCTCCAGTTGAAACCTCAGAAGTCACAGACTTAGGCAAAATGCCGGCTGAGGTTATCGGCAGATCACAGGTTTCCAAGTCCGCTTTAGAAAAAGACCTTGCACCATTTTTTGCTAACCCTGAGTTAGTAGAAAAATCTCTAAGGTTTTATGAAATGTGTGAACATCAAGGGATATCACCCGTTGATGCAGCTGCTTTAATGGGCGGCTTTGCGGATGAATTTCTTTTATAGAGAAGAGCAAGCTTATTTTTATTTATTTTCTTTGCTGGTTAAGTAATTAACCAAACCTTTTAACCCCAATTTATAACTATCGACTTTAAAGCCTGCAATTTGTCCTATACATACAGGTGCAATAACTGATTTATGTCTGAAATCTTCTCTTTTGTATATATTTGACATATGTATTTCTACAACAGGGATATCAGCTGTTGTTATTGCGTCACGAATAGCTATGCTCGTATGAGTGTAAGCCCCTGCATTTAATATAATACCGTCAAAATGTTCTCTGGCTTGCTGGATTCGTTCTACAAGCTCACCTTCTAAGTTGCTCTGGAATGTTTCAATATCAATCCCGAGACCAAAAGAATATGCGTGAAGTTCTTTTTCCAGTTCTTTAAGTGTTACCTTGCCATACTGTTCAGGTTCACGAAACCCTAGCATATTAAGGTTTACACCATTAATTATAAGAATTCTCATGCTTTTTCTCATGCATATATTATAATACAAAATCAAGTAAATGTAAAGAATTATTAAAATTTCTTCTACGTATGTAACAATTCTGGCATGCTTGCATTATCATGCATGTACAACTATCCCCAAATCTCCTCCCAAGATTATTGTTCAAAGTCACAAAGATGTGACTTTTTTTTTG
>CANUDF010000085.1 GCA_947857085.1 Candidatus Gastranaerophilales bacterium
TCAGAATTTGTAAAAAACCTAGTATCTGTACTGTTACAAGCCATTAAGAACCTCCGAAGCTACTTTATTGTAACATAAAATTTAAAACTTATCATAATTAAGAATTTTAAATATTTAGATTCCCGTAAAAGACATTTGTAGTAAAATTATTTTATTAAAGGGGATTGTGTATGACTAAAAATTTATTTTTACAAGATTCTAATAATGACCATAACACCAAAGATAGTTTTGGAATACATACAAAAATTGCTGAAACAATTACTGATATAGCTAAAAATGAAACTTTATTAAAGTCATCTTTTAATTTGGGATTATTTGGCTCTTGGGGAAGTGGTAAAAGTTATATCGTTGATAAAATCATAAGCAATTTAAAAGAGGATTACATTACTTTTTATGTTGATGTTTGGAAGTATGTAGGTCACCCTTTGATGAGAAGCATATTATTTGATATAGATTCTCAATTAAAAGAAAAACAACTTGATGTTTATAAAGATGGTTATATTGATAAGAACAAAGAAACTTTAGAAAAAAAATTATATGCAGAATCAGAATTCAATGAAGAAATAAAACTCGATTGGCAAGAAATATGGCAAAAGATAAAACCAATCTTAATATCGCTATTAATTATAAGTGGGATTATATTAATAATATCAATGATTTGTTATTTTAATGGTAATAGTTGGTTAAAAGCATTAAGTATTCCCATATTTTCAGGTTTAGGCTTTGTAACTGCTCCAATGCTTTTTGTATATCTATTAAAATCACAGCTAAAGAATCTTGTAAAAACTGTATTCTGTAGTAAAAAAATTAAAACGTATGCATATAAACCAACTTTTTCACCTGAACAATTTGAAGCAATATTCTCTGATATTGTCAAAAATATAACAACAAATAAAAAAATGCTTATTATATTTGATAATTTAGATAGATGCGAACCCCAATATGCATATGAAACATTATCGGCAATTAAAACTTTTATGGATAAAGAAAATTGCTTTTATATAATTCCGTGTGATGATATAGCAATAAAAAAATATATAAGCTTAAATTACAATATTATTAATAACGACAATGAAGATAATAATGATAATGCCGATAAAAAATTCTGCAATGAAGTAGGAGATGAGTTTTTTGATAAACTATTTAATACATATATAAGAATCCCGCATTTGCAAGAAATTGATAGAGATATTTTTATCGAAGAACAATTAAAAGAATTATCTATATATAGGGATATTGAAACAAATATTTCTGAAATAAAGCAAATATTATTTTATGGTTATAATGGGGCTACTCCTAGACAAATAAAAAGATTTATTAATGATTTTTCATTAAATTACCAATTAGCTCAAAATATTGACCCAGAACATACTTTTTTATTAAAAGATTTAACTTTGTTTACGGTTATGATGGTGATAAAACAAAAATGGAGTAATGTTGAATCAGAGTTAATTGTAACTCCTGACTTATTTTCAGTTAAAAATTGTAAAGAATATTCAAAGTTTATAAACAGAGTTAAAAACCTTTTACCTAAAAACATTCCATCGATAATGTCTTTTATATATATGAAAGATGCAATAGATGTAAAATCTATATCCAATAATTTAAAACAAGGTAAGTTAATACAAGACATAAATGACAATTCTGTGATTATAATAAAAAATGAAATACAGAATATGATAGATAATAATGAAAAACTATATTTACAACAAACTGCATCATCTTTGTTTAATATTTTATATCAATCTAAAAATTTAAAAGAAAATAATAAAAATATGTTGATAAAATACCTAGGTGATATCTTATCACTAGAAGATATTAACTTTATTGATTTTATTAATCAAAACAAAACTGTAATTGATGAAATAGTTCTATATATTAAAGAAATGAGAGATTTTAACAAAGATAAAGTTAAACAAAAAATTTCAGATGTGTTGAGGTTAAATCAGGAGATAGACAAAAACATAAACAAGGAACAATGTTTAGATTGTGAAAATAAAATAAAATTATTTAAAAATGTTTTGGGGCATAATGAAATAATTGACAACTTATATATAAGTAAAGTATTTAGAGATATTAGCGAAATATCACAAATTGATGAACCTATGCAAAAGTATGTAGAGATATTGGGAGAACAGGGTAAACTATCTTTAATTCCGTCATCTTTTATAAATTTGATTATAAAATCAATTTCAAAAGACTCTTTTTCAGAAAACGTATATAATTGCTTAAAAAACTTCAACAGAAAAACACTTCCTGAACAGAATAAAAAAGTATTAGCTCAAAGATTAAATACTATAATTTCAGAAATTTCTTCGCAAATGAGTGTGTTTTACAATAAAGAAAATCTGTTTAATGGTTTAAATACGGCTATTAAATTGATAGACGATTCTTCTTTTGATAAAAGTGAAATAAGTCAATTCAATAATGTTTTGTATAACTTTATACAAAATCTAATGTCTTATAAACCTCAAATGACAATGGATTTTTTAATTGAAGCTCTGCGTTTTATAACAGTGGAAAATGATTCATCTTATGATGCAATATTGAGAAAATGCTTGCAACCAGTGGATAATCAGAAAATATTTGCAAATAGACTAGAAGAATTAAACAACAAAGAGTATGTTGAAAAAATAATAGACTGTCAGGCTTCAAAACAATTTTTATTCAATTTTGTAGAAATCAGAAAAATTTGTGTTCAATTAATGCAAGATTCTCTTTCAGATTGTTATGAGAAGTTATTAAGAGAAAAAGATGATAAAATGGATGATTTAAAAACATTATTAGAAATAAAAGAAAAATATCATACGGAACTAAATAAAAGTGAATTTAAAACCTTTATTTTTTCCAAATATTTTAACCCTGATAACTTAGAGAAATCATATTCATTATTGGAATTATTGAATATGTACAATATAAAAGCCACAGAACAAGATTTTAGTACTATTAAAAATAGTACATTAGAAGCATACAAAAGAGACCCTAAAAGTGGCATTAGGTTCTTAAAAATAGCTAGTGAAACGCTTACTGAAAAACAATTTAATAAGATATTTTTATCTCCATTGTTGAAATTTATAAATAGTGAATTACAGGCAACTAAATCGGTAGGAATATATTCTAATATCGTTTCAATTTTTAATCCCCAATTAGTTGTAAATAATGTTGATATTCTAAAAGAATTAATTACTCAATTACTGGAAGATGGGCAAGAAGCTAATGAATATGAATTAGCTGTACAAATAATTAATTATTTAAGTCAAAATTCCATATTAGTTGAAGAATTCAAGGAAATTGTTCAAAGTAAAACAAATCTTATAAGCAAGGAAGGACAAGATATTATTACAGAAATTTATAATAAATAAAGCACACTGGAGGGTATATGAGAAAATTTTTAGTTTTATTACTAATGTTATTCTTTGCAAATGTTGCTTTTGCAGTGAATTCTTATGACCGATATGGTCAAAAAACTGGTTCTTATAGGCAAACAACTTCAGGCTACAATTCTTATGACAGATACAGTTCTAAAACAGGCTCTTATAAAGAAACTTCCTCTGGCTATAACAAGTATGATAA
>CANUDF010000086.1 GCA_947857085.1 Candidatus Gastranaerophilales bacterium
AGAGAAATATTTTTGCTCTCTCCGCTACATTTACCCCCAAGATGATAACTTGAGGATACGTTTTGTGAAAAATTTTTTGTTTCGGAATTAGTCACAAACTCCTCCTCTATTAAGAACACTTATAACAACTTGTTTCATTGTTTCCATTTCTTTTGGATTGCTTTCTGCAATTAATATGGTTAATGCAAACAATGTTCCATTATCAATAATAGGCAAATTATTTTTATACAAAATTCCATTTTTCTCTAAAAAGTATAAGAAGCAACTTGCTGCAATACGTTTATTTCCATCTAAGAAGGAATGATTTTTTGTTATTAAATATAATAGCATTGCAGCTTTCTCTTCTAGCGTAGGATAACAATCATTTCCGCCGAATGTCTGATAAATTTGATTAACAGAACTTTCAAAACTATCATCTTTTGGGTTCGCAAAAACATCAGAAGCAAATTCTGATTTCATCTCATTTATTACGGATAAAAATTCTTTAACAGGAATTATAACCGCTTTTTTTTGCGTAGAACCTTTTACGTCTAATGTTTTATGATCAAAATTATCAAGTAAATCAAGCCCTTTTGCAAAATTATCCAAGATTTTTGCAACTTGCTGAGCATCATCAAGCGATTCTATTTGATTTGTTAAACTCCTTGTTAGTAAACTTACGGTTGTTTGTAAGGTTTGTATTTTTTCTTGTTTATCATTTAATAATTTTTCGTTAATTGCATAACCTTTTATTAAGTACTCTTTGAGTACATTTGTTGCCCAAATTCTGAATTGTGTTGCTCTTGAAGAATTTACTCTATACCCAACAGAAATTATTGCATCAAGATTATAGAATTGCGTTGTAGATTTTTGTGTCTTTCCCTTTATTGCACCGTGTTTTGTGGTTGTTTCCAAAATGGAAATAACCACTTCTTCTTTTAATTCACCTTCATTAAAAATATTTTTTAAATGTTTACTTATTGCAGGAGTTTTTACACCGAACAATTCCGCCATGTTTTTTTGAGTAAGCCAAATGGTATTATTTTTGAGCTTAGTATCAAGCGATACTTTACCGTCATCACTTGTGTATATTATTATTTCGCCTTTTGATTTGCCATTATCCATAATTCTATCGTATAAGTTGTTGCATATTTTGCAATATCTTAAATTTACTCCTTTCTAATTTTCTCCAAACGGGAAATCTAATCCCAATTCATCAAAAAAAGGTTTCAACTCCTTATCAATATCTTTTATCTCTGTCTGAACTTTACGAATATCATTTGCAACTTCTTGTAAATCTACTTCCGGTTCCGGTTCAAAAGTATCAACATATCTTGGAATATTTAAATTATAGTCATTTTCTTCAATTTCTTCCATTGTTGCTATATGACAGAATTTTTCGATATCTTTTCTTTCCGTATAGGCATTAACGATTCTGTCAATATCTTCCTGAGAAATAGAGTTTTGTGCTTTACCTTGTGTATAATATTTTGAGGCATCTATAAAACAAATATTATTACTGTTTCCGTTACGTTCCCTTTTCAGAACTAAACAACATACAGGAATTGATGTTCCTTGGAAACAGTTAGCCGGCAACCCTATAACCGCATCTAAATAGTTTAAGTTCTTAACAATGTATTTTCTTATGGTTTCTTCTGCATTACCTCTAAATAGAACTCCATGCGGAAGTAAAACCGCAATTCTGCCGTCAGTATCCATATGGTATATCATATGCTGAACAAAAGCGAAGTCGGCAGCAGATTTCGGTGCGAGTTTTCCATATGCGGAAAATCTTTCATCATCCAAAAATTTTGAATTAGCACTCCAATTTGTAGAATAAGGAGGATTTGCCACTTGTACGGTATATCTCCTATCCTCATATTTATCATCTTCTAAAGTATCACAATTTGTTATTTCAAAATTATTGTAAGGAATTCCATGAAGCAACATATTCATTCTTGCAAGGTTATATGTGGTACTTGTCAATTCTTGCCCGTAATACTGTCCAACTTTTATATATTTCCCGACTTGTAACAATAACCCCCCTGAACCACAAGCACAATCAGAAACTGTTCGAGCTTCGCTTAAACCAACAGTAGCAAGTTTTGCAACAAGTTTTGACATATTAACAGGAGTATAAAATTCTCCGCCTTTCTTGCCGGCCGTTTGAGCAAACATACCGATTAAATATTCATAAGCATCACCTAATACGTCAAGTTCCATATTTCCCAGATGAAAATCAATAGTATTGATTGTATTTAAGATTTTTGCAATTAATTTTGATCTATGCGAAACTTCTTTTCCTAATTTTGAAGATCTTAAATCCATATCTTCCCATAATCCCTCAAAATCTTCTTGGGAATCGTGTCCTTGTGTGCTTTCAGATATTGAATTTATAATTTTTTCCATATATTCAACATCGAAGTCCCCGTTTTCAATCATTTTTATTACATGAGAAAAAAGATATTTAGGCTCTATAACATAACCCAAATAATCGATAGATTCTTCTTTTAGTCCATCTCTGTATTCTTCATCTTCCCAAGCCTCTGCATACGATATATCATCATCTTTTAGGAGTTCTTTCATATAATTTTCGGTACGTTCAGATAAATAGCGATAGAATATTAAACCTAAAATATAATTCTTAAATTCATAGGCTTCCATATTACCGCGTAAATTATTTGCCATTTCCCATAATTTACTGTGCAGTTCTGCTTTTTGTTCTTTTTGTACCGCAATATCTACCATTACTTACTCCTATTGATATTTGAATACATTTTCTTTAATAAATTGAATGATTTTTGCAACAAGCTCATGCTTCTCTTTAAATTTTATAGGTCTATTAATACCTGTTATTATATCTTTTTTATTAATTGTATTTGAAAATTCATAATCTGAAATTGTCTGTTTCAAAAATTCTGCATTAATTTCTTGTTTATTTGCAAAATCTTCAATTTCTTTATTTCTCTGCTCTGATTCAAAATTAGCGTATGCGTCATCAATAGAATCATTTTGATTTATTGTTGGCATTACCCTATCGATAAATGCTCTTATTAAATCAATTTTTCGTCTTAATTCAGGGTTATCGGTTCTGTCTAACTCTTGTTTTATGTGTTCTAAATCTTTAGCCCGCTGTTTTTTATTTGAAGTATCTACATTTCTCAATAAATTCATTATGTATGTAACATTTATTTTATCAGTTTGTATAACCTCAATAGCAAAATCTATATCATCAAGAATTGAAACTTTTTCTGCATTGCGTTCTTTTTTAACATAATCATATAAGGTTAAATATCTGCTTTTGTAATCTTCATAACC
>CANUDF010000087.1 GCA_947857085.1 Candidatus Gastranaerophilales bacterium
AAACCGTCAATATCAAGGACTTCTCCACAAAAGTAAAGATTTGGAACAATTTTTGA
Organism: Candidatus Gastranaerophilales bacterium; assembly: GCA_947857085.1. Lineage (GTDB taxonomy): Bacteria > Cyanobacteriota > Vampirovibrionia > Gastranaerophilales > Gastranaerophilaceae > SIG32. The sequence continues at coordinate 57 of CANUDF010000087.1, forward strand.
CTGCATTGTTTTTGCATCAACTTCTTTCAGATCAACACCGCCGGCAGTAACAACCTCGCCTGATTTAGATGTACCTGTAACCTCAATAATAAAGTTAGTTAATAAATCTGAAATTTTATCTCTTACTTTTCCGTTTATTTCATGACATTTCATTTCAGGTTTTATTCCATTACAAGAGAGCAAAAACTCTGCAAACGATTTTGGAACAAATTCTGCTACCAAATTTTTGATTGATTTATGGGGATTTGTATCTAGATATTTTTGCAACTCAATATTCCCGCAAAAATTAAAAGTAAGCTGATAAGGATAATCTCGTCTGGCATTTATTGAGGATATTTTGTAAACCAAAGGACCGGATATGCCCTGATGTGTAAAAAGCAAATCATCCGTAAACCCGCAGGAAGAAACATTTTTGATGGTAACTCCTGCCGGAAATTTTTCTTTAGTATGAAGCCCGACAAGTGCCGGCTTTGGAGGTATTATATTATGACCGAGTTCCTTTAATATTGAATAGGACGAGTGTCCGCCTGTAGCAGCAACAATAACCTTATATTCACTAAAATCAAGTTTTGAGACCATTGCCTTTTTAAATCTTACTTTTTTTAATGTTTTTAAAAATTTATCCCGCACATCCTTTGAACTATTTGAAACCGGAAAAATCCTAAAATCGTCCTGAATATAAGTTTTTACACCAATATTTTCAAAAAAATCTATTGTATCAACTGTTGCAAACTTTGAAAATACAGAATAGAGGAATTTTTCTCCTCTTGGATAATTTTTAACAAGCTCTCTAAAATCATATTCAGCATGAGCAAGATTGCAGCGCCCCCCGCCTGTAGGAAGCAGCGTTCTTAACGGTGATGCATAGTCAAAAACGGTAACATCAAACTTATCCTGCAAATAATATGCACACATACAACCAGCAGGACCCGCTCCTATTATAGCAATTTTAGAAGTTAAATTCGACTCTGGTGCCATATAAAAATACCATTTCAGGATTTTCCAGATCATTATGCAGATCTGAGATAGACTTGTTTAAGACCGGATGAATAAAGTCAGGTGCAAGCTCCAGCATAGGCACCAGAGTAAATGCCCGCAAGTGTACATATTTATGCGGAATTACCAAGTTTTCATCCTTTATGATGTCTTTATTATAAAATAATATATCTATATCAATTGTCCTGTCGTCATAGGCATCTTCTTTTTCTCGCTCGCGCCCCAGCTGTTTTTCAATACGCTGGCATTCATATAATAAATTTTCAGCTGTTAAACTGGTCTTAATTTCAACAACAGCATTAACAAACCAGGTATCTGATGTCATGTTCCAGGGCTCAGTTTCATAAAAAGCTGAAGTTCTAATTATATTGATGCCTTCAATTGCACCTAAAAGGCTGGTTGCCTGCTGTACATAGCCAATCCTGTCACCTTTATTAGACCCCAAACTTAAATAAACTATTGCCATATTTACATTTTATAAATTTTTCGGGATATTGTCAATATACGTTCATGTTTGATATATAATAATAATTGAAATGTTTGTTTATGGAATTTTATCAACACTTTTATTCACTATTTTACTACCGATATATTACATCGTCAGAGTGTTTAATGGAAAATTTTTATATGGCTGGAGAGAAAAATTAGGATTTTTTAAGCACCCGCATCTGGGCAAAAAAGTCATAATGTACCATGGTGTTTCTGTAGGAGAAGTTATTGCCCTGGAAAATGTTATTAAAAAAACAAAAGAAACTTTTCCTGATTACAAAATCGTTGTCACAACGGGAACAAAAACAGGACAGGAAATCGCAAAGAAAAAATTTTGTGATACAGCTGATTATATAACTTATTTTCCGTTTGATATTCCATCTTGTGTATATAGATTTTTAAGAAAAATAAGACCCTCTGTTGTTCTTATTGCAGAAACTGAAATATGGCCTATTTTTTCCGATAATTGTAAAGCACTAAATATTCCTCTTTACACAATAAATGGGAGAATGTCAGATTCTACTTATATGTTATACAGGATTTTCAGAACATTTTTCAAACACGTTCTAGCTAATTATGCAGGAATATTAACCCAAAGCAATGAAGATAAACAAAAATTAATTTCTATAGGAGCTCCAAAGGACAGAACTCACGTTATGAAGAACTTAAAATTTGATGTAAAAAAATCAGACGAAACTATAGACATTGAAAAAGGTAATTCCCGTGTAATTATTGCAGGAAGTACGCATAAAGGCGAAAATGAAATCATACTAAATATTTTTAAAAAACTTAAAGAAGAATTTCCTGATATTAAACTTTTAATTGCGCCAAGACATATAAATATAACTGCACAGATAAAAGAGCTTGCTAAAGAGACTTATTTAAACATAGGGCTCCGTTCAAATAATGATACATTTAAAGACAAAGATATTTTAGTTCTTGATACAATAGGCGAGCTTAGTAAGATGTACTCTATTTGCAGTTTTGCTTTTATAGGAGGAAGTTTTAATAAAACAGGAGGTCATAACCCTCTGGAAGCAATAGTTTATTCAAAACCGGCTATTACAGGCCCCTCTATTCATAACTTTAAAGATATATATTGGATTCTGAGCAAATCAAAAGCAGGTAAAATTGTAAAAACTCCTCACGAAATGGAAAATTATATGAGATTATTGTTAAGTGATAAAGAATTTTATGAGCAAGCCTGTAGAGATTGCGAAACGATTTTTCAAGATCAACAAGGGGCTTTAAACGTAGTAATAGACACACTTAAAACTATTTTATAATTTTTTGTATCTACTCTAATGTAACGAAATATTACAAAAATATCTTTTAAAAATTAAAGAAAAAAATAAAA
>CANUDF010000088.1 GCA_947857085.1 Candidatus Gastranaerophilales bacterium
CAACTATCTCTTCTCATACCCAATGATATCTATTGTCAATCTCCTATTGTAAAGGAGCTCTCCACAAAGAATCATTAAATTTATTTTGGTTTGCATTCAATTCAACAGACAAAGTTACGTTACTTGGTGTGAATACAAATACTAAGTCGCCGACTTTTTGAGGTTTGCCGTTTAATGCATGAGCCGCACCGCAAACAAAATCAATTGTACGTTGTGATTGTTCTTTATCTAACAGATGAAGATTTAACACAATAGTTTTTCTGTCTTTTAAATATTGAACAATACTTGCAGCATCGTCAAACGAACGAGGTTCCATAACAATAACTTCATATCCTCTGAAGTTAGGATGATTAACAACTTTTAAGTCGCTTGTTTTATCAATGCTGGGCTGGTAAGAATATTTTGGATCAATTGCAAGATTGTCCTGAACTTCATATTCTTCGCCCATTTCCTCTGCCATTTCATCAAATATTGTTTCTCTAGGTTCAAAACCTTTTACCAAGAAGTCTACTACTGATTTGATTTTGTCTGTTACTACTGCCACCGTTATTCCTCCGTTTATTTACTTAAATAATTTTCTACCAATCCTAAGTATTGTTGAACCCTCACGGGCTGCAATTTTATAATCCTGACTCATACCCATAGAAATATCTTTTAATTTGCAATTAAATTTTTCTTCAAGAGTATCCCTTATACTGCGAACTTCTGAAAAAAGTTTTGTCAACTCGTCTTCATCAGCACCAAGAGGAGCCATATTCATCACCCCTGTAATTTCAAGATTTTTTAGATTTATTATTTTGCCAAAATTTTCAAAAATTTCCTCTTTTGAAAATCCGAACTTTTGTTCTTCACCGGCATTATTTATTTCTATTAAAATCTTTTGAACTTTTCCGATTTTGCCTGCTTCGTCTGAAATCTTTTCTGCAAGCTTTACCGAATCCACAGAATGTATATAATCAAAAACTTCTATTGCTTTTTTCACTTTATTGGTCTGCAAATGTCCGATAAGATGAAAAGTCGAATTTTCTTTTATTTCCTGCGGCAGTTTTCTGATTTTTTCTGATGCCTCAATTACCCTTGATTCTCCGAAATCTCTTAATCCTGCATTATATGCCTGAATTATAGCGTTTTCGTCAAAATACTTTGTAACTGCAATGATATTTGGTCTATAAGGTGCAATTTCTTCTTGTATTTGTAAAAGATTTTTTCTGATTGTATTTTGCACTTATCTTCACCTCTACAAGAAATCCGCCCGTAAAAGCAGACTATACATTAATTGTACTCTAACCTTTTTAGGTGGACAACTATTTTATTTTTAAGCTTCTCACCCCCTTTTATCAACTCCCGAAACCATGATGTTGACATGATTTCAGCCATAATTAATATTTCTTAATTTTTGGTTACATTTTGTAATACTACTTTTTTTGAGCATGCCGTCCATGCCATTTTGTTTACAATTTGTAAAAGTCCGGTAAAAATTAGTTTTATTATTATAAGGATAACCCTTTTTTGAACAAAATTTATCCTCTGTTTAAATGAGATTATAAATTTATGCTATAATTCTTTTTAAAGGAGAGAAATATGCTAAGAGGGCCGTTTTTAGATAGAAACTGGATGGGACAGAATCCGGATTATGAGACATCAGATATAGTCATGCTCGGCTTGCCGTTTGACGGAACCGTATCATACAGGCCGGGTTCACGCTTTGCGCCCGAGCAGATAAGACTTGCAAGCTGGGGGCTGGAAGAATACTCACCAAGATTTGACAAACATCTGGAAGACGTGAATTTTCACGACGCGGGCGATTTGGAATTTCCTCTAGGCAATACATACAAGTCTCTTGAAGTTATTGAACAAAATGTTGAAGATATTTATAAGGACGGCAAAAGAGTTTTCGGCATAGGCGGAGAACATCTTGTAACTTTACCTGAAATAAAAGCTGTTTCAAAGTTTTATAAAGATTTGGCGATTGTACATTTTGATGCCCATACTGATTTGCGTGAAGAATATATCGGGGAAGAAATGTCACATTCTGCTGTAATTCGACACGCTTCAAAAATAGTACGAGCCCATAATATAAAACAAATTGGAATTCGTTCTGGAATGAAAGAAGAATTTGAATTTATGAAAGAATACAACACATTGTGCTATAAGTATTCGGATTTAGACAGCTTAAAGGACAAAAAAATCTTTGTAACGGTTGACCTTGACGTTCTTGACCCGTCGGTTATGCCCGGTACGGGTACACCTGAAAGCGGAGGTTTGCAATTTAATGAACTTATCGGGTGGTTTGAATATCTCAAAAGCTTTGATATAATTGGAGCCGATGTTGTTGAACTTGCACCTGACTATGATGCTTCAGGTGTATCAACGGCAGTTGCAACAAAAGTTATCAGAGAACTTTTAATGATTATGTAATTAACCGAAAGTTTTGAAAGTAGATTCAGTGTTCTTTTCAATGACTTTTTGTACAGCATCCATTTCAGTTTGGATAGCAGCTTGTTCAGTATCAAGCTGTTTTAACCTTAATTCTAAATTCTTATCCTGAGATTGAACGATTTCAATCTTAGCGTTAATTTCTTGAATAGATTGATCATATTGATACTTATCAT